>CAXBKM010000071.1:0-8566 GCA_963976265.1 uncultured Maricaulaceae bacterium | reverse complement strand
AAAAGCCGCTGGCGGCGAAGGCCGGTCTCGGCTGGCAGGGCAAGCATACCAATCTGGTGAGCCGCGAACTCGGCAGCTGGTTCTTCCTCGGCGTGATCCTGACCGATGCCGAATTGGAGCCCGATGCGCCCGAAATCGACCATTGCGGTTCGTGCCGGGCCTGTCTGGATATCTGCCCGACAAAGGCTTTCCCCGCGCCTTATCAGCTCGATGCAAGGCGTTGTATTTCCTATCTGACGATCGAGCATTCCGGGCCCATCCCGCGCGAATTTCGTACCGCCATGGGCAATCGCATCTATGGCTGCGATGATTGCCTGGCGGTCTGTCCGTGGAACAAGTTCGCGGAACAGGCGTCTGAAAGCATGCTCATTGCGCGCGACGATCTCAAACAGCCATCACTGGCCGAGCTGGCCACGCTCGATGATGCCGGGTTTCGCGCCCATTTTTCCGGCTCGCCGGTCAAGCGGATCAAGCGGGATCGTTTTGTCCGCAATGTCCTCATCGCCATTGGTAATTCAGGCGATAATGATCTGATCGACATCGCAGAAAGCCTCACCGGCGATGACAGCGCTCTGGTGCGCGGCGCAGCGGTGTGGGCCTTGTCGCAATTGTCGCCGGACCGGTTTGCGGCGCTGAAACCCGCGGCACTTTCAACCGAAACCGACAGCGAAGTGAGGGCCGAATGGCAGGCCTGAGGCGTCGCTTTTCCCTGATGAGCCGCCGCGCCCGTCAAAAACCCTGGCGCGCGCTGGGGCGTGTCACGCTGCGCCTGATACGCGGCGGCGCATTGGCCGCATCGGTCTTTGTTCTCAGCTCGGTTGTGCTGGTCGATCTGGCCGGTCTCATCGGCGTGCCGCCCTCCATTCTGATGGGCCAGCGCGCGCTGGCAGGCGAAAATGTGCGCCGCGACGCCGTACCGATCGAGCGGATCAGCCCGCATCTGATCGCGGCGGTCATCGGCGCGGAAGATTCACGCTTTTGCACCCATGATGGCTTTGACACTGAGGCGATCCGCGAGGCGCTCGCCAATCTGCGTGCGGGCGGTCAACGACGCGGCGCGTCCACGATCAGCCAGCAAACGGCCAAGAATGTGTTTCTGTGGAATGGTGGCGGCTGGGTCCGCAAGGGGTTTGAAGTCTGGTTCACAGTCCTGATCGAGGCCAGCTGGCCGAAACGCCGGATACTGGAAGCCTATCTCAATATTGCCGAATGGGGCGATGGGATATTTGGCGCAGAAGCCGCCGCGCAAGCGCGTTTTGGCGTGTCTGCCGCTGATTTGACGCCTTATCAGGCCGCCTTGCTGGCCTCTGTCCTGCCCAATCCGCATGACTGGCGCGTTGATCCGCCGGGACAATATGTATCGGGCCGCGCCGGTACGCTGCAGGCGCGCGCCGGTGTGGTCAGGCGCGAAGGGTATGCGGCCTGTGTGCTGGGCTAAGAGCGGTTCCCACTGCCTGTCATCCCGGACGCGAAACGATCCGGGACCTGACATTTTGTGCCCCATGTTCAAGGTCCCGGCTCGGCGCGGCTGACGCGGCTTGGCCGGGATGACATGCCAGATCAGCCGCCCAGGCGGCGCGCTTCGATAATGCGCCCGCGTATGACGAGGGTTTCGATATCGGCCGGATCGATCTCGCGGGCCCGCTGCATATCGGATTGAGCGGCGTCCAATTGACCAAGTTCAAGCCGCGATTCGGCGCGAATGCGCCATGCTTCCAGGCTGGTCGCATCGTATGAAATGGCGGCGCTCGCATCGGCGTCCGCCGCTGTCCACATCTGCAGCAGGCGGGCTGCCCGTGCCCGGCCGAGCCAGAGCGGCGCTGAGGATTCGTTAAAGGAGAGCGCCTGCGTATAAGTGCGCCGGGCGTTTTCGGGCTCGCCGGCAAGCAGCCACGCTTCACCCGATTCTGCCAATGCCAGAATACGCATGGAATCGCTGCCGCCATCGGTCGCCATACCCATGGCTTCCATGCGGCGCGCGCCTTCGGCTTCTTCGCCCAGCGTGACAAGCGCGCGGGCTTCGCAATGACGGGCCGGCCAGCCACCGCCGTCATATTTCCACGCCAGCGCGTCCTCATAGGCATTGTCCGGATCGGTCTCGACGCGCTCCAGACAGGCCGTGTAGCGGGCCCGTTCTGCGGCCTCATATGGATTGGATTGTGCCAGAGCGGGGGCAGGCGTGCCCACCGCGATGAACGCCAAACCTGTCAAAACAAGACGCATAGACATGCCGATTACCCCAACGCTGAATTTGTGCCCAAATTAGAGACTCGCCGCGCATTCGTCCATCGCGCACACCCGTGCCAGCAGTATTGCCCGCTTGGCTATGACGCAAAAGCGACACAAGGCGACGGGCCTGTCTTTTGGCGTAACGGTTTTCGGATAAGGAATCATCAAGCAAATCGGTTATAAGCCCCGTCCATGAATATCCTCCAGATCATTCCCCGGCTCGAAACCGGCGGTGCGGAACGCACAACGCTGGAAATCGCCGAAGCCCTGACTGCGCAAGGGCATTCGGCCTTTGTTGTCAGCGAGGGCGGGCGAATGGAGGACGAGCTGGCCAAAACGGGTGCGACGCTGATCAAGCTGCCGGTCGATACCAAATCGCCCTGGGGATTGATGGCCAATACCGGCGCACTTGTCCGGATCATTCGTGAGCAGGCCATTGATCTCGTCCATGCCCGGTCGCGGGCGCCTGCCTGGAGCGCGATGCGCGCCGCACGAAAAACCGGTATTGCCTTCGTGACGACCTATCACGGTGCGTATAATGCCCGGTCCAGCCTGAAACGGTTCTACAATTCTGTGATGGCACGCGGTGACCGGGTCATCGCAAATTCCCAATTCATCGGCGATCATGTGCATGTTGAACACGGCACGGATTTGTCGAAAATCACGGTGATTCCGCGCGGCGTTGATGTCGCGCGTTTTACCGCATCGCCCCAGAATACAGCGCGTGGCCGCGATCTCGCGACACAGCTGGCACTACCAGGGGATCGCGTTATTGCCGTCCTGCCGGCGCGCCTGACCCGATGGAAGGGTCAGGTATTGGCCATTGAAGCGATGGCTTTGCTGCCCGCCGACAAGCGCCCCTTGATGCTGCTGGTTGGCGATGATCAGGGACGGTCGGCCTACCGCGCGGAACTCGAAGCCCTGATTGCCCATCACGCTTTGGAAGATGATGTCTGGCTGATTGGGCACCAGACCGACATGCCCGCGATTTATGCCATGGCGAGTATTGCCCTGAACCCGTCAACTGACCCGGAAGCCTTCGGCCGAACGGCTGCCGAAGCGTCTGCCGCGGGCCTGCCGGTGATCGCCGCCGATCATGGCGGTGCACGTGAAGTTGTGATCCCAGGAAAGACGGGTTGGCGCGCCAGCCCGGGTGATCCAAAAGCGCTGGCAGAGGCGCTGGACGCTGCGATGCGCTTGTCGCCAGAGGCCCGCGATGCGATGGGCGCTGCAGGCGCGGCTCACATTGCCGCCAACTTTACGGTATCAGGCTTGCAGGAAGCGACCTTGCAGGTCTACCGCGATCTCTTAAAGTGAGCCCATGAACGAAGCGTCACGCGAAATTGTCTATGTCCTCCTGTGGGGCGATTTGATCGACACCGTCCGTGGATTGGCGTCGGTTGACCGGATTCGCGCCGCTCACAAGCGTGCGCGGATAATTTTGCTGACTACGCCGGATTATGAGGCGCTGTTAAAGCACTGCCCGCATTTTTCCAGCGTGGAAACCGATGCCCTGGCCGAAGGCCCGGCTGGCCGTCTGATGGTTAAGCGAATCAAGATCACTAAACCCGTTATCGTCTATGATCTGGTTGGCGACGGTATCGCTCGCAAGATCAAGGGCGGATTGCGGTTCTCCAAAACCAAATGGATTTCCGCCGCGCCGCTGGCGCAGGACGGTATTCACCCGGTTGATGCTGCCGCGGCGACGCTGGGGCGCGCCGGTCTGGGTCCCGATCATTACAAGCTGGGTGCAGCGCCCGGCCCTGATATTTCCTGGATTGATTATCTGGCACGCTCTTCGCGCATGCTGGAGCCGGAATATTTTGGCATTAATGCCGCCTTTGCCTTGCTCGCGCCAGCGGGCGAAGAGGTCAAACCGGCCCTGCGCTGGCCCAAAGAACGATGGGCGTCTCTCGCCGCACAATTATTGGACGCAGGCGTCATACCGGCAGTCGTTGGCGGCCCTTCGGTACGCGATGTCGGGCGCTTTATTGCTCATGTCACACCCGGCGCACGCGATCTGACCGGCAAGGCCAAGCTGGTCCAGCTGGCGGGTCTTGGCCGCCGCGCCTGTTTTATTTTTGGCGAGGATACCGGCCTGTTGCATTTATTGGTCGCTGCCGGGCCGCCCGCACTGGCGCTTTACCCCGATGGGGATGATCCGGCGCTTCGTGCACCGCGCAGCGCATCGCCCGTTGTATTGATGCACGCTCAGACGCTCGCGCAGGTCACGCCGGACGAAGCCATGCAGGCGATGCGATATGCAGGCGGATTCAACGAAGCGCCCCGTGCGGCTTGATTTCATCACAGATGTCGCGATAACAGCCCCTTCAGGATCGGGTCGGGGTTGGAATCGTGTGCACACACACCATTCTATTGTCCGGACTTGTCACATAGACTGTCCTGAAGGCTACAAAGGAGAAGACGTATAGCCCGCAGACCACACGCAGCGCCCGCGCCGAAAAAAGACGGCCCGCGCGTCAATACAGACATTCGCGTTCCGCGCGTGCTGTTGATCGATGAAAAAGGCGAAAAGCAAGGCATCATGCCGACTGAGGCTGCTATTGAAGCAGCGCAGCAGGCAGGGCTTGACCTTGTCGAAGTGTCGCCGAACACGGAACCGCCCGTGTGCAAAATCCTCGATTACGGCAAGCTGAAATACCAGGAACAGAAAAAGAAAACCGAAGCCCGCAAGAAACAGCGCACTGCCCAGGTCAAGGAAATCAAGATGCGTCCGAATATCGACGTGCATGATTACGAGGTCAAAACCAAGGCGATGCACCGCTTCTTTGACGAAGGCGACAAGGTCAAGGTGACGATCCGCTTTCGTGGACGTGAAATGGCGCACCAGGATCGCGGCATGACGCTGCTGGAACGGGTGAAAGTTGATTTCGACGAAGTTGCCAAGGTGGAATTCGAGCCCAAGCTCGAAGGCCGTCAGATGATTATGGTGATGGCACCGCGCTAAGGCGCGGGCCACGCGCCGACACGGTGATTGTCAATCTGATCTCCCCTGAATCGGGGATATTGACGGGCTGTCGCATATCCCAATGTTTGAAACGAGCCCACGCTTTGCGGCGCCAATCCCGCCAAGGTCGTAAAGTTGCGTCAAAAATTCGCGTTTGACGGGAATAAGTCGATTTTTTGCCGATTTGGTTCAACTTGGGTTCACTTGTGAACGTTGTTTAATGTTAGAATGATTTTTCGCAGAGTCGTCGGTTTCGGCCATTCTGTCAGAGGGATTTAAAACAAGGGGAAATACATGACACTCAAATCACTCATGATCGGTGCCGTCAGCACGGCGATTGCACTGGGTGCGAGCGTATCGATTGCGCAAGCACAGGACTGGTCTCTGAACCCGACCTATGGTTCGGTCAATCTGCGGTCCGGTTTCACACCTGATCCGTATGTGATCAACATGCAGTCGGGCGGGCCGATTGACGCCTCGCGTTCAATTGGTGGCAATTGCCGCGGCTTTATCGCCAACGCGCCCGATTACCGCGTCACCTATCAGGCGGGCAACTGGCCGATCAGCTTTATGGTCATCGCCAATGCCGACACCACGCTGGTCGTCAACGGCCCGGATGGTCAATGGTATTGCGACGATGATGGCGGTGAAGGCCTCAACCCGCTCTTGCAGTGGGGCAGCCCGCCATCGGGTCAGTATGATGTGTATGTCGGCACTTATGGTGATGCATCGCTGCAGCCGGCCCAGCTCATCATCACAGAGCTGACCGACAACAGCGCCAGCAATTCCAGTGGTCCTGACTGGTCTTTGAACCCGACTTATGGCTCAACCAGCCTGTCGGCCGGATTCACACCGGACCCCTATGTGGTCAGCCTGCAATCGGGCGGTCCTTACGATTCCAGCACCTATATCAGCTCATCATGCCGCGGCTTTATTGCCCAGGCACCTGATTATCGCCTGAGTTACAATGCTGGAAGCTGGCCCCTGATCCTGTCTGTGGATTCAGCTGCGGACACCACGCTCGTCGTGAATGGCCCGGATGGTCAATGGTATTGCGATGATGACAGTGGCAATGGCCTCAACCCATCCTTGCGCTGGAATAACCCACCATCGGGTCAGTACGATATCTATATCGGGACTTATGGTGATGCCGGACTTCGCGACGCCCTGTTGTCGATCTCTGAAGTTTCCAGCAACTAGCCTGTAAACAAAGGACCAATCCCATGAAACACGTTCTCATGGCCATCGGTGTGGCGGCAATTGTCGCCACACCAGCGGTGGCGCAAACAACTTCCGTTCAGCCGCATTACGGATCGATCACCCTGGATGCCGGATTTATTCCGGATCCGCATACGGTGATGGTTCAGGCGGGTGGTCATCAGGACGCTGGGCGATTGGGCGATGGTTGCTGGGGCTATATCTCGGATGCTCCCGACTATAACCTCTATTATACGGCGGGCGCGTTTCCGCTCTATATCTCGGCCAATTCGGATTCCGATACGGTTCTGGTCGTCAATGACCCATCGGGCAACTGGATCTGCAATGACGATGGCGCAGAAGGCCTCAATGCGGGCATTGAATTTTCCCGCCCAGCCAGCGGTCTCTACAATATCTGGGTTGGCCGCTTTGGTACCCAGGGCGAGTTCATTCCCGCCCAATTGAACATTTCAGAGCTGGGTTTTGATGGCGGCATGCCTGCCAGTGTCGGCGGGCTGGATTATTCGCTGGAAGCCAATTTTGGCAGCACAAGCCTGAATGCCGGTTTTGTGCCGGATCCGGTTGATGTTCAAGTTCTGGCAGGTGGCAATGTCGATGTCAGCGCTGGTGGTGTCGATGGCTGCTGGGGCTATGCATCGTCAGCGCCTGATTACGAGCTGAGCTATACGGCAGGCAGTTTCGACCTCTATCTGTCGGCGACCTCCGATCGCGACACGGTTCTGATCGTCAATGATCCAAACGGTAACTGGATTTGCGATGATGACAGTGCTGGCAGCCTCAATCCGGGTATCCAGATCGATAATCCATCCTCGGGTGTCTATGATATCTGGGTTGGCACTTATTCCGATCAGGGGGATTTCCCGCCAGCCACTTTGCACATTTCCGAGCTCGCCTTTGGTGGCGAGTTTGGCGGTTCTGGTAGCGACGGCAGCGGCTCGCTCGATTTTGCCCTGCCTGCCAATTACGGCTCAACCACGCTGAGCGGTGGTTTTACACCGGACCCCTTTACCGTTGATCTGTATGCGGGCGGTGATGTTTCGGTCAGCCGTGCGGTTTCCGGCATTGGCAATTGCCAGGGCTATGTGACTTCTGCGCCTGATTACGAGCTCAGCTTTACCGCTGGGTCACTTGACCTGTTCATTTCTGCGGCGTCGTCGTCGGACACGACCCTTGTAGTCAATGCGCCGGACGGCTCGTGGTGGTGTGATGATGATGGCGGCGAGGGCGGTTTCAATCCGGGTATTGAATTTCCCAATCCTCAGTCGGGTGTCTACGACATCTGGGTCGGGACCTATAGCGATGGTGATCCCGCTGCGGCACGCCTGAATATTTCCGAGCTGGGCTTCTTCGACAACGACTAGTCGACGGCATCATCGCAGCAAATCGGCGGGCGGCTCCATAGCGGGGCCGCCCGTTTTATTTTACAGGCCCTCTCTTTCCAGAGCGATCATGTTATACTATATCGTCATTGAACAGCAGGCAGGACGAGAGCCCTTATGAATGATCACAAGACTGCCAGCGTTGCCGATGCATCAGGCATCGGCCTGTCGCTATTGTGCATGGCGCACTGTTTTATTTTGCCGGTCGTGACGGTTGTCGCGCCGGCCCTGCTTCCCGAACTCAGTGATTCCTTCTTCCAGGGTGAGTCAGCGCATTTCCTGCTGCTGGCAATTGCCGCACCTGTTTCAATTGCCGCTTTCGTATGGGGCGCGCGGATTTCACGTGCCGGTTGGCGAACCCTGACAGCTGCGGGCGCAGGCCTGTTACTGATGTTGATCGGGGCCAGCCATGTTTTCGGCTCAACCTGGGAGACGGTTTTGACACTTGTCGGCGTGACCATTCTGGCGGGTGCGCATTTCGTCAACTGGCGCTCTCGTGCCCGTCTGGGACATGACCATGAGGAAGAATGCGTGATGTGCGAAGGGCACAGCGGAGATGGGCCTGCCGAGCCCGATGGTCAGGGTCATGAATCCGAAAGCGGGCTATCCGTGCCAATCCAAAAACAAGCCGAATTATCGGCACCTGCCAATGACCGGGGTCCACGCGCGAGCGTCGCCTGATCCTAGCGCGCCAGGAGTCCGCCAATTTCCTTGACCAGCTTCAACACGGCAGAAGCTGTCATCCCGGATGGGTCACAGTCAGGATTAAACT
>CAXBKM010000070.1:0-8574 GCA_963976265.1 uncultured Maricaulaceae bacterium | reverse complement strand
TTTCTGGATCGGTCGCGGACGACAGCAGACCGCGTGATGCGTCGGCGCTATGGCGCACCGCTGTCAGAAGCCTCTCCCTTTGTTTACTCCGATCCCAACACATCCGTGCGCAGCCTGCGCCAGCAACGCTCTCTCGTTGCGCGCCTGCTCATCGTTGTCGCAGGGGTCGCGTTGATTTCCGGCCTGATTGGATATGGCTCGGCGGTGGCTGCTGCGGCATCCGAGCGCCGCCGTGAGGTTGCTCTACGCCGGACGCTGGGCGCAACACAGGCCGACATCATCGTACAATTCCTCACCGAAAATGCGGTGCTCGGTATATTCGGAGGCGCCTTGGGCAGTGTGATCGCACTCGGCGTGGGGCTTGCCGTGTCGACCGCCTGGGGGTGGCCGGTTGAGTTCAAGCCCTTTGTGTTCTCGCTGAGCGCCGGTTTGGGCCTGTTGTGTGGCCTGGTGTTTGGCGCAATTCCGGCACGGCGCGCTGCTGCGTCGCCACCGGCGGGAGCGGCGCGGGCTTAAGTGCGGTCGCGGTCCAGCTCAACATCCCAATAGAGATAATCCATCCAGCTTTCATGCAGGAATTTGGGCGGAAAGCGCCGTCCCTGCGCCTGTAGCTGGTGCATGCTGGGGCGATGGGGTGCGCGGTGCGGCGTCATATGCGCCTCGCGCGGTGTCCGACCGCCCTTCTTGAGGTTACACGGCGAGCAGGCCGCGACAATATTTTCCCAATTCGTACCGCCGCCCTGAGAGCGTGGTACGACATGATCGAAGGTCAGATTATCGACCTTGTCCGCGCCGCAATACACACAGCGAAACCCGTCACGAAGCCAGACATTATACCGGGTAAAAGCGGGTGCCCGGTTCTGCGCCACATAATCGCGCAGAGCGACGACGGACGGCAATTCCATTTCCATGGACGGGCTGCGCACAGTCTCGCGATAATTGGAAACGATGTCGACGCGGTCGAGGAAGACATTCTTGACCGCTTCCTGCCAGGGCCATGTCGATAACGGCCAATAGGAGAGCGGTTGATAGTCGGCGTTAAGAACCAGGCACGGCCAGCCTTGTGGCGCTTTTTCAAGCACTTGCATCACGACGCCCATCCTGGGGCCGCTCTTGCGGTCACTGGCTTATGTTGCCCATGCGTCCTGAAAACGCGCCTCCCTGCCTTCTTCAAACCGTTTGGACCGGTTCTGAATGACAAATCCGCTATAGGCTGCTTTGTGTGACACGCCTATGACGAAGCTGATTTTCGGCTCAAATTGTCATCAGGCGTAGCGTCCTGACAACACTTTGCGCAGGAAATGTCCGCCCAGTTCCAATCCATCCGGCGCAATACCGTGCGGTGTTCCAGCCGACAAATGCCATTGCGCACTCGCCCCGGCCTCACTCAAACCGTCGCAGGCATCAAACAGGAAACCGGGCGGCAAAACGTCGTCCCGGTCGCCATGGATCAGGAAAACCGGGGGTTTGGATTTGATCTCTGACTTCAGCGCATCACGTCCGGCAAGCGCGCCGGAATAACCCAACACGCCGGCCAGCGGGATTTCACGGCGCATGCCAACATGCAGCGCCATCATCGTTCCCTGACTGAAACCGACAATCGCCAGATCACGCGGGGTCAGCCGATAGCGCGCCAGTTCGGCGTCAATAAAGGCGTCCAATGTGGGTGCCGCCATTCGGGCCCCGCGCTCGGTCTCGCTTGGATCAATGCGGGTTAAGGGGAACCACTGGAAACCGGACGGATGGCCCGGCACCGGCTGGGGCGCATCAGGAGAAACAAATTGCACATCCGGCAGATCGCGCGCCCATTGACCGGCCAGCCCGATCAGATCTTCGCCGTTCGACCCATAGCCGTGCAGGAAAATCACCAGCTTTTTCGGAGGCCCACCGGAAAGCGGAGGGCGGCGCGGTCCATCAAGGGTCATGGCTGTCTCTTGCTCATCATGCTTCAGGGCGCAGAGTTAACACGGTGGCGCGCACGCTCAACCATTCTGTCCATGCGCGCTTCACACGGGCCATAGAGAGGTTAGATTTACGCCATGACTTTCGTGACGCGTTTCGCGCCCTCTCCCACCGGATATTTGCATCTCGGTCATGCCTATGCGGCGCTGACGGCCAGCCGGTTGGCCCAAGAGCATGGCGGGCGCTTTGTTTTGCGGATCGAGGATATTGATACGACGCGCTGCAAGCCCGTGTTTGAAACCGCGATTTATGACGATCTCGCCTGGCTGGGTCTGGACTGGGAAATGCCGGTCCGCCGTCAGAGCGATCATTTCGAGGATTACAGTGCGGCGCTGCAATCGCTGATCGACCGTGAACTGGTCTATCGCTGTTTCAAGACGCGCAAGGACATCGCCGAAGATATTGCGCGCGCACCGCACGGGTCTGGCGCAGACGTATATCGCGGTCCCGACATGCCAATGAGCGCGGAAGAAGAAGCCGAACGTCTGGCGCGCGGAGACATCTTTGCCTGGCGGTTATCGCTGGCGCGCTGCCGCGACACGCTAGGGGCCAACTATGAGCGCCTGACATTTTGCGACGACGGCAAAGGCCCACAGGGTGAGACCGGTGATATCAGGGCCAGACCCGACCGGCTCGGCGATGTCATTCTGGGGCGCAAGGATGTTGGCACCAGCTATCACCTCGCTGTTACCCATGATGATGCATTGCAGGGCATCACCCATGTGGTGCGCGGCGTGGATCTGTTTGAAGCGACGCATTTGCACCGTTTACTGCAGGCGCTGATGAATTGGCCGGCGCCGATTTATCATCACCACAAGCTCCTGACCGATGCGCGTGGCAAGCGCTTCGCCAAGCGCGACAAGGCCGTCACTCTGCGCGCATTGCGCGAGAGCGGCCTGACGCCGGGTGATGTTTTCAACCGCATTGGTATGGCGCGTCACACTTCGTGATTTCCAATTTTTCTGCGCCGCTTTAAGGGGAAATGAGACGCAGGATCGGGAGTGGTTTCATGACTTCAGCACCAGACAAATCCGTCACACTCGGCCTGATCGTGCTGGTGCTGGGCGCCGTGTCGATTGGCCTGGCGGCACCGCTGGTCAAATTGTCGGATATGGGCCCACAGACGATTGGCTTTTGGCGCATGGCGATTGCCATCCCCGCCGCCCTGATCTGGATGCTGCTGGATCGCAATCCACCCGCCAATGCCCAGACGCCGTCAGGCCTGAAACGCTGGCTATATCTGGCATTGCCTGGCCTGCTGTTCGCGGGTGATCTCGCCTTCTGGCATGCCGGTATCAAGATCACGACCGCGGCCAATGCGACCTTTCTGGCCAATCTCCAACCGGTCTTCGTCGTGCTCGGCGCATGGCTGATCTTTGGCGAAACCATCACCAAACGCTTCATGATCGCTGCCGTCCTGGCCGTTGTGGGCGCAGCCATTTTGTCTTCCGCCAATATTTCCATCGCGCCCGAACGCTTGCCCGGCGATATTCTCTCAATGATGACGGCGGTCTGGTATGCCGGATATATCCTCGCTGTTCGGCAAGCACGTGCCTTCGCCTCAACCGGCACTGTGATCGCCTGGACGACCCTCGTTTCTGCGCCCGTTCTGCTTCTTGTTGCCATCGGTTTTGGCGAAACCCTCATCCCGCCAAACCTGACTGAATGGGGCATTCTTGTCGCGCTGGCATTGGGCGTACAGATTGTCGGACAGGGCGGCGTCGCGTTTGGATTGGGCCGTGTCCCGGCGCAGATTGCTTCACTGGTTATCCTGATCCAGCCCATCGTCGCGGCCCTGGCGGGATGGCTGATGTTCGGCGAAGCGCTGATTGCGATCCAGTTTTTCGGGGCTGGACTGGTGCTGGCCGGTGTGTATCTGGCACAGCGCCGCGCACGCGCTGTGGCATCACGCCCCTTGGCGGATACCGACAAGGGCGGCTAGACAGACGTCATGACAAATACGACGCCCGAAAAACAAGCCAGCCTTGACGCTGGAGATGACGGTTATCTACGCGATCTCTGGTATTTCGGCGTCGTCGGGTCTGACGTCAAACCGGGCCAGTCCATCCATCGTGAAATCCTGGGTGAACCCATCCTGTTTGGCCGCGATCATGATGGAAAAGCCTTTGCGCTGCGCGATATCTGCCCGCATCGCGGTATCTTGTTGTCGGCGGGCAAGGTCGTTCGCAAGGATGGCGAAAGCCATGTTGAATGCCCCTATCATGGATGGCGGTTTCGCGGTGATGGCAGCTGCGCCGGTATTCCCTCGCTGACGGCAGACCAGTCAGAGGCGATGGATTTGAGCAAAATCCGAACGCGGTCCTACCCGATTCATGAGCGCTATGGTCTGGTCTGGATTTATATCGGTGCCGACCCGGGCGCCGAACCCTGCGTCGACCCTCCGGTGCTCGATATTCCCGAAGGTGCCAAAATCCAAATGGTTGAGACCGACGTTTTCAACTGTCATGTCGATCATGCTGTCATTGGGCTGATGGACCCGGCGCACATCCCCTTCATCCACCGGCAATGGTGGTGGCGTTCGGCCAAATCCGTACATGAAAAGGCGAAGAATTTCGGCCCTGTGGAGCGCGGCTTTTCCATGCTGCCGCACAAGCCATCGGCCAATTCCTATGTCTACAAGTTGTTCGGTGGACAGCGTCAAACCGAAATCCGCTTTGAACTGCCGGGCCTGCGCACCGAATATCTGCGTCTGGGTGAACGCCACATCACCGGTTTTACGGCCGTGACCCCCACAAATGCGACCAAGACCACCATCACCATTGTCATGTATTGGGATGTACCGGTCATGGCCGTCGTGCCCAAATTCCTGGTTTCGAACGGTATCCGAACCTTTGTCGGTCAGGACCGCGATGCTGTGAATGCTCAGCAAGTCGGCCTGGCCTATGATCCTCAGCTCATGCTGATCCATGACGCGGACGTACAGGCCAAATGGTATTTCAAGCTGAAACAGGCCTGGAAGAAGCATCGCCAAACCGGTGAACCCTTCCGCAATCCGGTGAGGCCCGCCACGCTGCGCTGGCGCAGTTAATGGCAACGCACATCGCCCTGCTTCGCGCGGTGAATGTCGGTGGGACCGGCAAATTGCCCATGGCGAAATTGAAAACGATGTGCGTCAAGGCAGGTTTTGAAAACGTTCAGACCTATATCGCCAGCGGCAATGTCCTGCTGGACTCAGAACGCAAGGCCGCCACAATAAAAACCACGCTGGAAGGCGCCCTTGAGGCCTATGCCGGAAAACCGGTTGGCGTGTTCGTTCTGAATCAAAGTGACTTGGTCGACATCCGCGATGCCAATCCGTTTTCCCAAGCGCCCGGAAACCGGGTGATGGTCACATTTATGGATGGGCCGGTTTCGGAGCAGATACTCGAAGGCGTCAAGAATCGGAAAAACGAAGATATTCGCCTCGGCGGGTCCGTGCTCTATACTTATTATCCCGACGGGATGCGGCAATCGAAACTCATCATCCCGGCCGCAAAAACCGGTACATCCCGCAATATGAATACAGTCACAAAACTTGCCGAATTGGCTGCAGCGCGACACATCACCGGTTAGACGGTATTCAATAAAGGACTCACACCATGATCATGGCCCTCAACATTCTTATTGGAATAGCGGTTCTGGCCGTTGTGGTGACGCTCGCAGCGGGCCTGTTCACCATGGTCCGCGGCGGTGAAGGCTCGGCGGAACGCTCCAACAAGTTGATGCGCTGGCGTGTCGGCCTGCAATTTGTTGCGCTGGTCCTGCTCGTGGTCGGATTTATCGCCAAGAGCGCGCTACAAAGCGGCGGCTAGTCGCGACCGCCTTCCGGCCCCAGCGCCTCGATAATCGGCGCCATGGCTTGCGGCACGCGGCTCATATTCGCGTTATTGACACCGAGAACCACAAAGCGCCGCTCATCAGGCCATATGACAGCTTGCAAGAACCACATCGTGTTGGACCCGGCGTGCGCCAGAGCCCCGTTAGGCATGACGCCCCAGCCCAGTGCATAACTGTCGCCGACAGGCGTCAGCAGACGCTCCCAGCTTTCAGTGCCGAGATAGTCACCATCATCCCCATTGGCACCGGCGATGACGGCGCGCAGGAATGTGGCATAGTCACGCATCGAGATATGCACCCGTCCGGCCGGTCCCAGAGCGGGTGGATTATCGGCCTGGCCAGAGCCCGGTTCAATCGCATTCATTCCGCCCAACAAGCCCGGACGGTGGCCGCGCGGCTGGTCCATTTCGCCGCCCACGCCGGGAGGTCCGAAACCGGCCGACTCCAAACCCAGCGGCTCAAAGACTTCGCGTGTCATCAGCGCGCGCCAGCCTTCTCCGGTGGCTGCCTCCAGCATCGCACCCGCAACGATATATCCGGAATTGGAATAGAGAAATGCGCCCCTCTCGCCGCCTGGATTTTTCGTCAAAACAGATCGCGCATAGTTCAGCCGGTCGGCGACATCATCCCGGTTTGCGTCTGCGCCTGAAAGGCGAAGCAGCGTCATCAATCCGGCATTGGGCGGCAGGCCGGAGCGGTGCGATAGCAGTTCGACGAATGTCACATCGGCATAGACGGCGCGAATATCCGGAATGGCCTCGCCCAGATGCTGGCCGATAGTATCTTCCCATGAAATCACATCCTGTTCGACAAGACGCGCGACCAGCATGGCGGTCATTGCCTTGGTGTTGGATCCGATATGCCAGAGATCGTCGATCTCAATCTGAACGTTTGAATCGATAGCGCGGACACCGGCGACCGAGATCGTTGTGTCTTCACCAACGCCCAGCATGGCCACCGCACCGGGCGAACCAGACTCGACCAGGCTTTGGGCGTGTTCGTCGAGGCTTTGTGACCAGGCGGGTGATGAGATCATGATGAGAGCAAGAGCAATGAAACGGATCATGGAATGACTTTCGAAATGACATACCTTGAGGCTTGATCCTGACTGATAGACACTGGATCGCCAACCGGGAAAGAAGAGGCCCCAATCTCATGGTGCGACTAACAAAAATCTACACGCGGACCGGTGATGGCGGGCGGACACGGCTGGGCGACATGTCGGAAACCTCCAAAACCGATGCGCGGGTCGAAGCCTATGGCTCAGTCGATGAAGCCAATGCGTCCATCGGATTGGCGCGGGTCGGCCTGGATGAGACGAGCGATCTTGATCGCCTTCTGGCGCGTATCCAGAATGATCTTTTTGATCTGGGCGCTGATCTTTGTGTGCCCGATCGCGGCAAAGACCTCGGCTATGAGCCCCTGCGCATCACGCAAAACCAGGTCGACCGGCTGGAGACTGATATCGACACGCATAATGCCCGGCTGGAGCCGCTGGATTCCTTCATCCTGCCTGCGGGCAGCGAATTATCCGCGCGCCTGCATGTCGCGCGAACGATCACGCGCCGCGCCGAACGGCGTACAATTACGCTCGCCGAATCCGGTGAGCCGGTCAGTGGTGCCGTGATCAAATATCTCAATCGGTTGTCCGATTTGCTGTTCGTGCTGGCGCGCATCGCCAATGATGAGGGCCGCGCCGATGTGAAATGGGTGCCGGGAAAAGACCGGTGAGACCTTGATTGTTTCCAATCACGAAATAGCGAGTTTCTGGGTCTGCCCCTCCACATTGCGCTCAGACTTCCTATTTATCTTCCATGAACGCAGCGACGGATCGCTGCATCGCGTTTTAGGGGAGTTACCCAGATGAAGTTTTTTGCCTTGTCCATGGCCGCCGCCACATTGCTTGCGCCTGCCGCAATGGCCGATCCGGTCGCCTATGATTTTGACCGGTCGCATACCGAAGTCAGCGCGTCCTGGGATCACAATGGGTTTTCGCGCCAGACGATCCAGTTTACCGACTTTGGCGGAGACTTGATGCTTGATTTTGATGATCCGACCAATTCGGCCATCGACATCACATTCAACCTGATCGGTGGTATATGGGTCGGTGCGCATCACGACCGTTTTCTTCGTCATCTCAATTCCGGTGATTTCTTCGAAACCGAAGTCAATCCGACAGCCCGTTTCGTCGCGACCAGCTTTGAGACCGAAGATGGCGTGACTGGCGTCATGGCGGGCGATCTGACCATGAATGGCATGACCCACCCCGTCTCACTTGATGTGACACTCAATCACAATAGCCCGCATCCCAATGATGCTTCGCGGCAAATTGTCGGTGTCTCTGCAACCGGAACCCTGCTGCGGTCCGAATGGGATATGGGTTTCGCCGCACCCATGGTGTCTGATGAAATCCAGCTGTCGATCGAAGCCGAAATGTCGCCAATGGCACCAGAAGACTCTGGCGACGAATAACCGATCCGTTCATTCTAAGTAAAACGGGCTGGCATCACTGCCCGCCCGTTTTGTATTTTGGCCCGCGCCCCGGGCTGGACCAGAAGCTCAGGGCCAGCCCGACAAGGACAGCGAGGATCGCTGGAAGCAGCCGTTCGAATTCATCGACCGGCATTTCATCGATGAAGATCACCTCGGTGCGCCACATGATTGAATTGGTATAGAAGAGCCACGCTGCCATGCCCGCGGCGATTGCGAAAACCGCACACACGATCAACCGACCGGTCAGGCGAAGAGGCCCCCTCCCGCGGGGCGGAATGCTTA
>CAXBKM010000069.1:0-8780 GCA_963976265.1 uncultured Maricaulaceae bacterium | reverse complement strand
GTCATGATCGTCGCCGGGTTGGAATTGACCAGAATGACCCGGTAGCCTTCTTCTTTCAGCGCCTTGACCGCCTGTACGCCTGAATAGTCGAATTCACACGCCTGACCGATAACAATCGGGCCTGCGCCAATGATGAGAATGCTCTTGATATCAGTACGTTTGGGCATGAAAGGGCCGGTCCTGTTCGCGCTCGCAAACACGCGATCAGCCGAAACCGATTGCGCGCTCATCTTCAATTGTAGTGCTAAGCGAACTTCCTAAACCGGATTCGGCACGATGGCGAGGGGTTAGGTGTCGCTCAACGCCATATCGCGCCACAGCATCGGCTGGATGGCTTCGCTGACGCCCTGGACACGGTTGGCGACCAGCCAGAATGCGCGTTCATGCAATAGCGGGATGATGACTTGCTGATTGAGCATTTGTGTTTCGGCAGCGCGATAGAGCGTGCTGCGCCGCTCTGATTCAACGCTCTCGCGAGCGCGCCGTATCAAATCGCTGAAAAACTCGTCTGCGGGCCCCGGCTGGCCGAACCAGAATGTGTTGTCGGCAAAGCCGCCTTGCGCAAATGGCTCCATCATGAAGTTGGGGTCGGTTTTCAGCCCCCGGTCAAAATGCGCCAGTGCGACATCATAGTCACCGCCATCCAGTGCGGGATAAAGATCAGCGGCCGGCGTCGCCAAAATATCCACATTGACACCGATCTGTGTCCAGTCATCGGCGAGCGCAATGGCGATCCGTTCACGATCCCCCGACAGGCATCGCAACTGGATATGCGGCGCATTGGCGCCGGTCAGCCCGGCATCACGCAAAATGGCGCTCGCGGATGCCCGCATATCCATCATGGACACGGCAGAATAATCTTCTCCGGGTATTATATGACGCGTCGCGGTCGCCGTATTGACCAGCAATTCGCGCGCGATGAAATCGCGATCTATCGCCAGTTCCAGAGCGCGCCGAACAGCCAGCTGGCTGGTTAATTCACGGTCCAGATTACATTTCAAATAGGTGAATTTCGGCGCCGCAAAGCTCCGCATCTGATCGCCAAGCTGGCTGCGGAGGAAGGCAACTTGCGTCGCCAGCGGCGCTTCGGCGATATCGTAGTCTCCCGCACGGAACAGGCGCGCACGTGTCGCCGGGTCCTCGACGGATTCAACATGGATCTGTTCAGCGCGACCGGGATTCCATGCGCGTGGATTGGGGCGCAATTCCAGCGACAGGGCTGTAGACCGGAACGGCACATAGGGGCCGCAACCCACAAAATTGTCCGGCGCGGTCCACGCGCTGCCATGACTTTCAATCTTGTGCCGGGGGAAGGGATAGAATTCACGCATCAGTAGCGGGAAAAACCCGACCGGAGTGGTCAGGTCGAATGCCACCCTTCGCTCATCAATCGCCGTCACGCCGAGCGCGTCAGGGCGTGCGTCGCCGGTCAGGACGGCCTGCGCATTGACCACGGCATAGAAATCACCAACAGCGGCAAAGGTCGATGCCGGGTTTACGATCCGGCGCGCTGACCAGACAATGTCTTCGGTTGTCAAAGGGCGTCCATCTGACCAGGACAAGTTTTCTCGCAGCGTAAATATCCAGCGCAATCCATCGTTTTCGACGGCCCAGCTTTCTGCGAGCCCGGGCGCGAGCCCGCCATCGGGACCATAATCGGTTAGCGGTCCGTGGATTTGTTTATAGATCAGGGCCGACGCGGCCAGCTGGCCAATTGCGGGGTCGAGCGAGTCCGGCAGGCCTGCCGTGGCAACACGCAGCAGCGCAATATCGTCATCGCCGCGCGGCGAACAGGCAGCGAGCCCGGCCAGCGACGTCGTTGTGACCAAAAAATCTCGGCGGTTCATCATGGCCGTTTCGCTCGCTTCTTCTTCGCAAGTCTAACCTGTTTTGACTTGCCTGTCTGGATCGACATCGCGTTTGGAGGGATCGGCGTAATAGACACCACCCGTATCCCAACGTTCAACCGGGCCATAAGCGGACATGGCACTCTGCGCGGTATAATGGGAAATGATTGCCTTGCGCACGGCGTCCGGCTTTTTTGCAATCGTGCCGCGATGCAAAAGACGCGCATGCCAGATCAGCACATCACCCTTTTCAGCGGTGAATTCGACCTTTTCCAATTTGTTGGCGTCGATCATCGCTTCGAAGAAGGGGGTCAGCACGCGCTCTGAGTGTATCGGCCAGCTGCGGGTTTCGCGGACCTCCTCAGGAATAAATTCAAGGATTTTGCTTTTCTTGATGTGCGGCCATTTGTGTGAGCCGGGAACAAACTGGAAGGGGCCGGTCTCCGGTCCAATCGTATCCAGTGCGAACCAGCAAGCGACATAATGCCCGCGCACATCATCAGGATTGAGATAGTCGTCCTGATGCCAATCGCGCTGGGTTGTTTGCCAACCGGTCAAATTGAGATTCATCGCCATCGGCTCGCCGATCAGCGCTTCCAGCGTTTCTGCCAGCGGACCATACAGGCAGAGATCCCGGATTTCCCGAATTTCCATATAGGGAGTCTCGTCATCCCAGCCGCCTGGCGATGTGACGCGTTCGCGGACCTTGCAATAGGCATCGATCAAATCGTTCGGGATGAAATCGCGCAGGATCAGATAGCCCTGGTCGCGCCAGTGCTTTTGCGCCGGCGTGAGTGCGTTTTCATCAACGGTCTGGCGATCCAGCGGAGGCAGCATGTTGTCGCTGGGAGTTTCTTCCGCGATGTCCGTCCATTGGATCACGGATTTGAACGGATTCTGCGCGAAAAAGAAAATTTCCTCATCGTGCGCCTTGCCGCCAGCGAGCTGAATACGCATGGCACCAAAACCTGCGGCCTTGGCCGCGGTTTCAAGGCTTTCCGGCGTGAAAAACCAGCGCCGCACATTGGCACCCAGTTTCGCCCAGCCCGCTCCATGGGTATTGCGTTCTGCAGCGTTAAAATTGAGCGTCGTCATCGCGATCAGACCGCCGGGTTTCAGCTTGGCCCGGCAGGCCTTGAGAAAGGCGATCGGGTCGTCACAAAAACTGATCGTGTCAAACGCGGTTACAGCCTCGAACTGGCCATCCGCGATTGTCGTGCTTTCAACCGGCTCAGGCGCAATGTCGATTTTGAGATATTTTCGTCCCCAATCGGCGAGATCACCCCATTTATCGACACCGTGCACAGACCAGCTATGGGCGCGGCAGTGCGCCAGAAAATATCCTGCGCCACAGCCCACATCCAGAATCGACCGACCCCATGGGCCATCCTTGACGATCCAGGGTGTCAGATCGCGCGCCGCATCCAGAACCTGCTCGTATCTGTAACCCATCGTGGACAGGTCAAGCGCCTGCCAATTGTCCATGTAATGGACGCGGTCAAGATTTGTATAATCAAAGGCGATACCGGGCTGGCGCTCGGCGAGACCGCAAGTATCGCAGCGCTCGACAGAGACCATCTGGTCGATTGGAACCTCAAAAGGCTCAAAAAGGACATCAAACGAACCGCCACAGGAGGGGCAGGAGCGTGCGCTGGACATTACACGGATTCAGTCTTTTTCAAGCTTTCCACGAACCGGTCGAAGACATTGAAACTGTCTTCGGGTCCCGGGCTGGCTTCGGGATGATGCTGAACGGCAGCGACCGGGCGGTCCTTCAGGCGAAATCCGCAATTACTGCCATCAAATAGCGAGACATGCGTCTCAACCGCGTCAGAAGGTAGCGTGGCCGCGTCGACTGCAAAGCCATGATTCATTGAAACGATTTCGACCTGTCCGGTGTCGTGGTTCTTTACCGGATGGTTCGCGCCGTGATGGCCTTGCGCCATTTTCAACGTTTTGGCGCCGAGGGCCAGCGCCAGCATTTGGTGTCCGAGGCAGATGCCAAACATCGGGATTCCGGCGTCGATCAAACCGCGCAGGGTTGTCAGCGCGTATTCGCCTGTGGCCGCGGGATCGCCCGGGCCATTTGACACAACGACGCCGTCAGGATTCATCGCAAGAATATCATCAGTGCTGGATTTGCCCGGTGCGACACTGACGCGCGCGCCTGATGCCGCCAGGCGGCGCAGAATGTTGGCTTTGACCCCATAGTCCAGAACAACAATGTGGGGGCCCGACTCCGGGCCACGATCAAAGCCGTCAGGCCAGGTCCAGGCGCTTTCATTCCACGCATGGGTATCGGTCTGCGATACGGCAGCAGCCAGCTCGCGGCCTTCCATGGTCGGCGCGGCGGCGGCTTGCGCTTTGAGCGCTTCGAGATCGAACTGCCCATCGGCTGCATGGGCGATGACGGCCATCGTCATGCCCTGCTCGCGAATGCGACGCGTGAGTGCGCGCGTGTCGATACCCGTGACGGCGACAATATTGCGGGCCTTCAGCCATGACGCAAAGCTGACATCCGCGCGCCAATTGGCGGGTTCGGTAATTTCGGCGCGCGACACCATGCCGACTGCGGCGGCTTTGGCGTTCGTGCTGGCCGCTTCCTCGTCTTCGTGATTCGCCCCGACATTGCCGATATGAGGAAAAGTGAAGCATAAAACCTGCCCTGCATAGGACGGGTCGGAGAGTATCTCCTGATGCCCGGTCATCGCGGTGTTGAAGCAGAGTTCGCCGACGGCAATTCCGCTAAATCCAGCGCCTGTCCCGTAAATAACACTGCCATCCGCGAGGACAATGGCACCGGTCGGCCTGTCAGTTTGGGCTTGCTTTTGTGGCGAGGCCGTCATATCTGCGCGCTCCTTGGAAATTGAGCCGGTAGAGCTTATATAGTCACCGTTCACAATCGCCGGAACGTAATGCAACACTGCGGAATGCGTCAAGAAACGGGACGTTATGATAGTAGCAGTAAAAACAGAAACTTAAGCGGATTGTGTGAACGCTTGTCAGGAAATGGTTGAAACAGGCATGTCCATTCGGGAACGAATTCTGGCCGATACAAAGGCCGCCATGAAAAGCAGAAATGCGCTGCGCGTCTCAACGCTGCGGCTGGTTTCTGCTGCGATCAAGGATCGCGATATAGCTGCGCGCGCGGAAGATCGCTGCACGGGCTGCGAAGAAAGTGAAATCATGGCCATCCTGCAAAAGCTGGCCAAGCAGCGCGATGAAAGTGTCGCGATGTATGAAAATGCCGGTCGTCTCGATCTCGCCGAGCGCGAACGCGACGAGGCTGAAATCGTGCGTGAATATCTGCCCAAGCCGATGGCCGAAGCTGAAATCGAGGAAGCGGCCGAGACCGTGGTCGAAGAGTTGAATGCCTCGGGCCTCAAGGATATGGGCCGCTGCATGGGCGCTCTCAAAGAGCGGTATACCGGCCGGATGGATTTCTCCAAGGCGGGCGCAAAAATCAAGACGCTATTGTCCGACGTCGCTTGATGCATGGCGTCGAATGCGGCGAGCCGTTAGGCTCGTCTCTACACGCGCGCAATGCAGGTAGCTCATGCGACTGACTGATGACTTCAAGGATGAAATTCGCGCCCGGATCCGTTTGTCGGATCTGGTCGGTCGAAAACTACCCTTGAAGCGTCAGGGCCGAGAATTCGCTGGTCTGTCACCCTTCAAAAAAGAGAAGACGCCGTCCTTCTTCGTCAATGACGAGAAAAAATTCTATCATTGCTTTGCCTCTGGTGAGCATGGTGATGCGTTCGACTGGCTGATGAAGATTGAAGGCCTGACCTTCATGGAGGCCGCCGAGCGTCTTGCCGGGGAGGCGGGGCTCGCCTTGCCCAAGGCCGACCCCGAAGCCGCACGGCGGGCAGAACGTGGCAAATCGTTTATCGAGTGGATGGATGCCGCCCAAACCTATTTTGAACAGGCTTTGCGGTCCCGCGCCGGAACAGACGCGCGTCGCTATCTCGATAGCCGTGGTTTGACACCGGAAGACTGGACGCGCTTCGGCATTGGTTTTTCGCCTGACAGTCGCTCAGGCCTCAAGGACGAGCTGATCACAGCCGGCGCACCGTTGTCCGATCTGGTGGAAACCGGATTGTTGATCGCGCCCGAGGATGGCGGCTCACCCTATGACCGGTTCCGCGGCCGGATCATGTTTCCAATCCGCGATCCGCGCGGACGCCTGGTGGCCTTTGGTGGCCGCGCCATGAACAAGAATGCGCGTGCCAAATATCTCAACTCGCCCGAAACGCCGATATTCCACAAGGGCGCCAATCTCTATCGCTACTCTGAGGCCCGCAAAGCGGCAGCTGATCCGACGTCGGGCGCACGCGGATTGATCGTGGCAGAAGGTTATCTCGATGCCATTGCGTTTGCGCGCGCGGGCATGAATTACGCGGTCGCGCCTCTGGGTACAGCGCTGACCGAGGATCAGCTCGGCCTGTTGTGGCGCGCTGGCAGTGAGCCGGTCCTGTGTTTCGATGGCGATAGTGCGGGACGCCGCGCGGCCGGTTCGGCAGCGGACAGGGCTTTGCCCCTGCTGGAGCCAGGTCGTTCCATGCGTTTTATATTTCTACCCGAGGGCAAGGACCCCGATGACATGTTGCGCGAAGAGGGGGCGGGTGCGCTGCGCGCCGCAACCTCTGACACGCGGCCCCTGTCGCAATTGCTGTGGGACCGCGAAGCCGAGATCGAACCACTGGATGATCCCGATCGCCGCGCCGGTTTCCGGCGGCGTTTGCGCACCTTGTTGTCGCGCATCACAAACCCGGATGTTCGCGAGGAATACAAGCGCGATTTCGATGCCCGACTGGACGCCTTGTTTGGCCGTCCGCGCCAGAGCGGTGACTGGAAAAAACGGACGGCAACACCGGGTCCAACTGGCGAATTGAAGCGCGCCACACAAAGTACAGCGCCAAAGACGCAGGCGCGCCTGTTGCTGCTCGCTGCGATTGTCTATCCGGAAATCGCTGAAAATCACGCTGAAACACTGGCTTTGATGGACTTCGGTTCGCTTGACTCACTACGTGACGGCGTTCTAGACGCCTGTTCTTCTGGCAGTATTATAGACGAGGGTGGCATGCGCGCGGCCCTGGTCAATCGGGGGCATTCTGAGAATTTGCAAAAGCTGAACAGCGACCTTGTTCCCATGCGGGCGACGCTTGGGGGGATTGAGGCACCGCTTTCAGTTCGCGAGAGGGCTTGGACACGGCTTTCAGACACCTATATGGAAAGGTCGGGGCGGCTCGCGAAACGCAATGAATTGAGATCACGATTGCAAGAAGAGATTGGTCGCGGCGACTCCGACAGCGTCAGACGCTTGGTAGAGGCGCATCGACGATCTGATGTGCATGACGAAGACAATTGAACTCCGCCATATTACGGGCAATTATTTTAAGGCGCGCGCTGCGCCGATCGGGAATTGAAACGCATGAGCAAGACGACAGGAAATGCAGGCGGCGGTGGCGATGACACGCCACAGGATGCACCGATCCTCGACCTGACGGACAAAGATGTGAAATCGATGATCAAGGCCGCGAAAAAACGCGGCTACATCACCAATGAAGAGATCATCAAGGTTCTTCCCGAAGAAGAATACACGTCTGAACAAATTGAAGACGTTTTGGCCAAACTTTCCGAGATGGGTGTCAACGTTATTGAGGCAGAGGACGCCGACGATGATGATGACAGCGACGCCAAGGCCAAATCCGACAAGGATGACAGCAAGTCCGATGACGAGTCCGGTGACGACGATAATGCTGATGATGGCAAAACCAAAGCGGTAGCCGAAGCCAAGACAACCGCTGTCGCAGGACAAAACACGCCTGCTTCTGCGGACCGCACTGATGACCCGGTTCGCATGTATCTTCGCGAAATGGGCACGGTTGAATTGCTGTCGCGCGAAGGCGAGATCGCCATTGCCAAGCGGATCGAAGCCGGACGCAATGCAATGATTGCGGGTCTTTGCGAAAGTCCGCTGACCTTTGAAGCCATCATGGTTTGGCGCGAAGAGCTGGCCGAAGGCAAGGTCCTGCTTCGCGACATCATTGACCTCGATGCGACGTATGGCGGCAAGAATCCGCAACCTGATTATTCAGAAGGCGGTCGACCCGATCTTCAGCCCGGCGGCGGCAAGCCCGGTTCCAAGAACGCACCCAAGCCTGAAAGCAGGGACGACGACAAGGACGAAGATAAGAAAGACGAGAACGGCGAGGACACCGAGAATAAGGACGGTGAATCCGAAGACGATGATGATGACGATGAGGAAGAGGGTGTAAACCTCTCCATCTCCGCCATGGAAGCCGAATTGCGCGAAGAGGTTATGGTGACGCTTGATGCTGTCGCCAATGATTTCAGCAATTTCCGGAAATTGCAGGACAAGCTCGTTGATGCGCGAATTGCGGGTAAGGATTTGTCCGACAAGGACCGCGCCAATTATGAGGGCCTGCAGACGGCGATAATCGCCGAACTGAATAGTCTGCACCTTAACAATGCCCGGATCGAAGCGTTGGTTGAACAACTCTATGCGATCAACAAGGAATTGATGGCGCTGGAAGGCAAGCTGTTGCGCATGGCCGATGCGCATGGCGTTCCGCGTACCGAATTCATGAAATTCTATTTCGGCAGCGAGATGGATCCGACCTGGTTTGACGGCCTGAAAGGCCAGTCGAAAGCCTGGGACCGTTTCGTTGATCGCGAACAGGCCGATGCCGAAGCCATTCGCAATCATATCGGCGATCTGGCGCAGCGTTCCGGCGTTCCAATCGATGATTTCCGCCGCATTGTGCGCACCGTCCAGAAAGGTGAGCGCGAGGCCCGCATCGCGAAGAAGGAAATGGTCGAGGCCAATCTGCGTCTCGTGATTTCCATCGCCAAGAAATACACCAATCGCGGCCTGCAATTCCTTGATCTCATTCAGGAAGGCAA
>CAXBKM010000068.1:0-8938 GCA_963976265.1 uncultured Maricaulaceae bacterium | reverse complement strand
GGATTTTCCGCGCCACGCCGCAGCAGAATGGCGTCCTGCAGGATTGGTGCATGGAGATGTGCGGGAATAACCCAGATGGACCCCGATTCGGGCATTTGACCAGCCGCAATAAAACCAATCTCCGCATTGCCCGAAGCAATAAGACTATAGGTCTGGCCGATATTCGCGCCCATGACGATCCGGTCTGACAGCGCGCCCTCCAGACCGAGCGCGATCAGAACATCGAGAGCCGCGACGCCATAGGGCGCCAATTCAGGGTTGGCCATGGCGATATGGCGAAACCGACCGGCCCGCAAAGAATCGGCCCCATCGGCGCCAAAATGATCAGGGTCGGGACTCCAGAGCCATAATCGCCCCCGCGCATACGTCCATCGTGTCTCCGGCACGCCCAATCCGTTCTCAACCAGCAAGCGCGGCCGTTCCTGATCAGCCGCCATGAAGACATCGTAGGGGGCACCATGGACAATCTGGGCATAGAGCTGGCCTGTCGACCCGCTTGATACCGAAATCTCATAACCGGTTTGGGTTTCAAAACCGGCCTCAAGCGCATCCATGACCTGCAACATGTTTGTGGCCACCGCAATCCGGGCGTCCGGCGGTGGCCCGGAACAGGCCCGCAGCGCGAAAACCGCAGCAAGGCCCACAAGAAGGATGCGCAAAGCCAACATGGCCGAACGCTAGGTCCAAGTCCGGGCTATCTCAAGCCTGTTCAACGTTGAATCATTGCCCAGACATCGACGCGCGCCGCTGGTGCGCTATGGTCTGGCATACCCAATATACGGAGACTGATTCATGGCCGATCCCAAAACCGTTCTTGTATCTGGCGCATCGGGCTTCATCGCCCTGCACTGTGTCACCCAGCTTCTGGCACAGGGCTATCAGGTTCGCGGCACCTTGCGATCTGCCAAACGCGAAGGCGAAGTGCGCACCGCCATCAAGAATGCGGGCTGCGATGATAGCAATTTCAGTATCACGCTGGCCGATCTGACACGCGATGAAGGTTGGGCAGAGGCTGTCGCAGGATGCGATTATGTCCTGCATGTCGCCTCGCCCTTCCCGGCGGTTCAGCCCAAGGATGAAAACGAACTGATCATCCCGGCCCGCGATGGCGCGGTGCGGGTTTTGAAGGCCGCCGCCAAGGCCGGTGTGAAACGCGTTGTGCTCACCTCATCGGTCGCATCGATTTCAGCAGGCCATGACAAGTCGACAGGCCGGGTCTTCAATGAGGAGGACTGGTCTGATCTCGATGGCCCCAATGTCTCGGCCTATGAAAAATCCAAAACCATTGCCGAACGTGCTGCGTGGGATTTCATGGCCACACCAGAGGCCAGTGACATGGAATTGTCGGTGATCAATCCGGGCGCGGTTCTGGGTCCCATCCTGTCGCCAGACAGCGGCACATCGGTTGAGATTGTCCGCCAGTTGATGGCGCGCGCCATGCCGGCCTGTCCGCGCATTGGATTCCCTGTCGTCGATGTGCGTGATGTCGCCGCTGCGCATATCACCGCCATGACGGAGCCGGGCGCAGCGGGGCGGCGTTATGTCTGCACCCTGCCTCAGGTCTGGTTTGTCGATGTTGCGTCCATTCTTGACCAACGATTTGGACCTGAAGGATTCAAGATTCCCACCGGGCAAATGCCCGATTTCATCCCGCGCCTGATGTCGATTTTCAACCCTGTTTTGCGCACCATTACGCCATCACTGGGCGTCGAGCGGAAACTTGACAATGCCCGCATCCATGACGAGCTGAACTGGTCGCCGCACAGTGTCGAAGAGATGGTTGTCGCCAGCGGCGAGAGCCTGATTACTCATGGCGTGATCAAGACGCCGCACTAGGAGCCCGACGCAATGGCAAAACCCATCTGGCATGGCGGTGAATTTCCGATCGCCGTCTTTAATGAACTGGCCGATACGTGTTTGAACGGCCATCTGGGTATGGAAATCACCGAAGCCGGGGACGACTGGATCCGCGCGCGCATGCCGGTTGATGAACGCACACGCCAACCTTTTGGATTGCTGCATGGCGGGGCATCGGTCGCGCTGGCCGAGACGCTGGCCTCGCAAGGCGCGTTTGCGACGATAGACCCCACACGCAAGGCCGCTGTTGGCATGGAAATCAATGCCAATCATGTCCGCCCGGCAAAGGACGGCTTCGTCTATGGGGAAGCACGCCCTGAAGCGATGGGGCGCAATACGCAGGTCTGGTCGATCCGCATCACCAATGAGGCCGGAAAGCTGGTCTGTATATCACGGTGTACGATGGCGATTATCGACCAACCCAAAAGCTAGGCCGCATCTGCCAGTACACCGGACCGGTCCAGCACAAAACTGGGTGGAAGCGGTGGTCGCGTTTCGTCTTTTCTGGACGTGGCTTTCAGGGCCCGCGCGAGCAGGAATTTCGGCAACCAGCTCAATGCCGGGCGCGGCTCGATTCCCGATTGCAGACCAAAGCGCTCGCGCAGCCAGGCATTGGCAAAAACAGCATTGGCACGCATCAGCGCCGGGGCCGTCATGAATTCAATTGACAGCGACACATTCAAACTGTCGCCATTGTCGATCCGGTGCGGTGCATTTTGCGGCCAATGGACCATGTCGCCCGGTTTGAGATCAAACACGGCAGCGCCTGCATCAAACGCCGGATCATAGGGTATCTCTTCCTCGGTCTTGCCCGACACGACATTTTCGAGCGCTTTGGATCCGACAAATGGAGCCTGCCGTGGATAGATGAAGACCCGCTTTTCCCCGCGAATATGCCACAACATGACGCGCGGAACGTCGAGATGGTAAAATACTTTCGCGCCGGGGGACGAGATCAGCAGGCCGAGATCGGACCGGAACGGTCTGAAGCCCGGCATGCGTGATTTCAAATCCGCAAAAATTTCATCATGCAGGTCGCGAATCTCAACATCATTGTTGCTGGCGCCGCGCAAATTGAGCCAGACTCGACCGTCATAAACGGCTGTCAGAAGATCGCGACCGGAAATATCTCCCAATCGCCCACGAAGCCAGCTACCGGGCGCATCGCCCATTGTGAAAACACCAATGGCGTCCCGAGGGTAACGATCAAGCAGGGCCGCCAAACCGTCATCGGTAAAAGTTTGGCGTTCATGCAATACATGGCGGAAGGCTTGTGTCGTCTGGCCAAATTGCGCGTCTGAACCGACAGGAAAACCGTCGGTCGCAAAAACTGTCGATGCGGCCGAAGCTTTAGACATGGGCTTGCTCCTTCATGGACCGGGCTGTTCGCGGTGTTGCCTCCAGAACGCGGCACAGAAAGAGAAAGACGGCGACGGCGAAGACGAATTCCGAATATTCCTCGAATAATTCGTGTTGCAGCAGGACACCGCCTGCCAGCATCCAGACGAGACCGGTCTGGCTATCGCGCAGCCACTGGCCCATCAGCCTCAACAGCCGGATCGGGAATCCACCGGCCTGCGAACCGTCACGACCAAAGGCGGCATAGGTGACAATCGCGGTGAGGAGTGTTGCAAACCCGATCGCCGCATATGCCAGATCATAAAGGCGCGGGTCGATCAGATTGTGGGCATTGGTCTCGTTTTGAAGGTTAACCGCCGCCAGGGCTTCAGGCGTGCCCCAGCCAAATATCCACTGCCCCCAGCTCAATTCTTCACCGGCCACGAAAAAACAACCCAGAGCGACAAAGGCAAAGATGGCCCGCTCAACACCTGTGACCCGGAAAGCCAGTATCGCAGACACGCCCATAGCGCCCAGCAGGGCCAGGACGACACCATATTCCGACAGGCCAAAATCCTGGGTCTCGGACCCGAAGAGTATCCCCAGATGTTCGTCCGACTGATTGTGCCAGATACTCAAGGCTGCGCCGACGACCAGAATGCACGCCAGAATCACGGCCGGCAAAACGGGCGCCAGGCGCCTGAAATGACCGGACTGCGCCCACACATGATACCCAGCCAGCGGCACAGCCAGAATACAGGCTCCGAGAAACGCCAGGAATGGCCCCATATGGTCGATTGTCATGATGAACCTCCACGTTGGCGAAAAACAAGATGCGCCGCGCTCAATGCACCGGCCACGCGCGAGAGCGCCCGGGTTTCACTCAAGAGAATTTGTTCCCAGCGGCGGGCGATTTTTCCGCGCAACCCGCCGGTGCCCGGCGACAGGAATTGCGTCGCGGCGCGCGGCCTCGCCGCATAGATCCGGCCGGATGTCAGACCGACATTCGTATTGGCAAACAGGTTTTTGTGCGCTTCATCACCCGGCCCGAGATCATATCGGTCAAGCCCTGCCTGCGCCATTTGACCCAGCAAGCCATGGACCAGCAAATGCCCCGGAGAATACCGGGAAAATTCAGGATCATAGGCTGCCAGCCATGGATGAAAAACGCCATTCCATCGCGGTCCGAACTCTGCGGCAATGGCGTTGCCGTCGACATTGAGACTGACCAGATAACCCGAAATTTGACCGCCTGGTCCTGCCCGAAGCGTATTGAGAAGCTGCGCGGCCCAGGCCGGTTTGAGAACATCATGTCGCGCACTGGCTTTGAACTGACCGGCTTTCCAGCCACGAAGCGCCTCGAAACTGCCGGGCCTTTGATCGTCCATGATCAATGTGACCTCGCCCTGCTCATTGGCCAGCTTGCGGTTCAGGCGGCGCAATTGCTTGGCGCGCTTGGAATGCGCACGCGCAAAATCATCCTGTGGGTTTTGCTCCGGTTTGCAGACTGCACTCCAGCCTTGCGCCTCTGATGCCCCGGCTTCGATCAGGTTGAAAGAATGAAAAGACCGGATGCCGGTGTCAGACAGACAGGTTTCGAGACCGGCCGAGAATCCGGGTTCAGCGATCAGGGCGTGATAATCGGAAAATGTTGACCCAATTGGCCGGGCAACACCAAAGGGGCGTTTATGAACGGCAAGGAATGCGCTGCGTCCATGCGCGTCGCGCGACTTGATGATGCGAACATCACGGCGGCACGCCGCAACCAGACAGGCGAAATCAGGATGGAGAAGGGGTGAGCCATAAGACCCGGATTCCAGCAGGCCGATCCACAGCGCGCGGTCCTGCGCACTCAGATCGTCAGCCTTGAAAATCTCATTCCGGGGCATTGTGGCGCACCTCTAGCGATACCAATGCAAGGCATCGCAAATTGTAGACCACATAGAGTGGGCGCGCGGTTTTAGCTGGTGCTGCTTAACCCGTAGAAGGATTGTGAAAACGGTCCGCCCCAGAAGACCTTGCCCAGACCGCGAACCGCCTTGTCGAGCATGCGCGCGCGGCGCGGGGCACGGACGGCCCAAAGGGCCATGGCGGCGACACCGAAGACAACAAATTGTCCGGCACCGACGCCCATCCAGAAAAGGACACCCAGCGGGTTTATGGGCGTCGATGACGCACAGGCTGCACTGGGGCCCTGACCATAGGCAAAGGCTCGGCGCAGCGTGTAGGCAAGGCTGGCGCGTGCCGGAGAGGGATCTTCCCAGACCCAGGCTTCCTCGCACCAGACAAAGCGGGCGCCCCTGGCCTTCATCTGGGCAAACAGCAAATCATCCTCGCCGCCAATCTCATTGCGATCCACCGAAAAGGGCGTATCGCCACCCGGCAGGGCGGCGCGGCGCACCAGCGAATTGCCGCAGCCATAATAATCCTGAATCGGACCGCTCTCTTCGGGGCCAAAGCGCGAGAAAAACTCCGCATAATAGGCGTGATGATCGGCCACGCCGTCCGGAACCCGGGCGCGGACAGGCCCAAACACGGCATCGGCGCCATGAAAACGCTGCGCGCCCACCAGTTCGCACAGCCAGGTTGGATGGGCTTCTTCGTCATCATCAATGAAGGCGATCAAGGGCCCCGTTGACGCAGCCAATCCGCCATTGCGCGCATTGGCGACACCGGCTTCACGCACGTGAACATAGCGTATGTCGAGCGTCGTTTCGGACATCAGGACTTCGGCCATGTCCCGTCCTGATCCATCAGGATCATTATCGACAATGATGATTTCCAGTGCCAGCCCGCACGGATTGGCCTGCGCCATGACGCTGCGCGTGGCCTTGGCAAGCCCGTCGGGTCGACGAAATGTCGGAATAATGATCGAAACGTCCGGGCTCATGCGTTTACCTTCCAACCGCTTTCAAAGCGGGGGCTGCAAGATTAACGCCAAAACCCTGACAAGGGTCAGATGGCTTCAACGCCCGAAAATTCTGCGGTATTGCGGATCATGCCCGCCAGATGGATGGGTGCGGCATCGCCGGTCCCAACCAAATGCTGATTTTTGTCGAGCGATTCGATCTCGTCAGGCAGGGCAAAACCATCAACCGACATTGATCCGGACAAGACCAGGACCGGCGTGTCACCACAGCAGGCCGCGATCACGTCATAGGTCTCACGCGGTTTCAGAGAATCCGGCAAGCGCAAATCGAGCAGAACCAGATCAAACTCTCCCGATTTCAGCTTGCGCTTGGCTTCGCGCAATGTCCGCGCGACAACAAAAACAATATCAAAATCGCCGGCCTCACAGACCGCATTCTGGACCAGCAAGGCGTCCGCAAAATCATCTTCAACATGCAAAACGCGTAATTGTTTTTTCGACATAAATATCCCCAATACCCAGCAGGTTTGGAATTGGGTTATAGGGCGGGAAGATTAATCCACGGTTACGCGCATGTCGCAGACCTTACAGACTATCGGGCAGATCCAGTCCTTCGCGGCGAGAGGCCGCCATCACAGTGTTTAGCAGCAGCATGGCGATGGTCATCGGGCCGACGCCGCCGGGCACCGGGGTGATCCATCCAGCGTGAGCTGCCGCTTCGTCAAAGGCGACATCGCCGATCAGCCGTGTCTTGCCCTCACCGCGTTCAGGCGCATCAACCCGGTTGATCCCGACATCAATCACGCAGGCACCGGGCTTGACCCAGTCACCGCGCACCATTTCAGGACGGCCAACCGCGGCCACCAGAATGTCCGCCCCGGCACAGAGTTGTTGCAAATTCCTTGTGCGAGAATGGGCAATGGTGACGGTGCAGTTTTTTTCCAGAAACAGGAGAGCGGCCGGTTTGCCGACCAGAATGGAGCGGCCGATCACGACAACATTTTTTCCGGTCAAATCTCCCATGGCGCGCTCCGCCAGCAGAACACAGCCCGCTGGCGTACAAGGGCGCAAGCCCGCCTCGCTCAGCAATAAACGCCCCGCACTGGTTGGCGTCAGGCCATCGACATCCTTGTCAGGGTCAATCGCGCCGATCACGCGGTTGGTATCGATCTGGTCCGGCAAGGGCATTTGTACCAGAATGCCGTCAATCGACGGATCGGCGTTCAGGCGCTCGACAATGGCAAGGGCTTCATCGGTGGTCAGGCTGGCCGGTTTGCGGATTTCGACAGAATTCAGTCCGGCAGCTTCGGCGCGCCGAACCTTGTTGCGGACATAAACATCACTGGCCGGGTCATCGCCGATCAACAGAACCGCCAATCCTGGCTGGCGTCCAACAAGGCGGGCAACAACGCTGGCCGCATTGGCGGCCTTTTCATCGACCAGAGCGGCGGTCGCCTTGCCATCAATCAGCTGTGCGGTCACGAATCCCTCTCCCTCAGACGCTTATGCAAACCGAGTGTCAAAAATTGAACATGATCTGCAGCAGGACATAGCCCCGTATAAACTGGATGATCAAAAGCAGGATCAGAGGCGAAAAGTCCATTCCGCCCAAGGGGGGCAGTATTGACCGGATGGGCCGCAAAATCGGTTCGGTGACCGTGTTGGTAATCCGCCAAATTGTGGATACCAGCGGGTTATAGGCGTTCACGACATTGAAGTTGATCAACCAGCTCAAAATGATCCCGACAAAAAGCAGGATCAACAGAAGCAACAGGATTGGGTCAACAAAATAGATGATGAGCGCGTCGAGAAGCGACATGGACCGACTATCTCCAAAAACCAGAAAGAACGTTGCGCGCTTCTAGCGTGATCGCCTGTCCCCCGTCCAGCACTGGTGCCAACTGGTTGTCGACTACTTCACCTGGCTCATCACGGCGCGATCATAGATGCGGTCGCCAAACCATTTTCGGATAAATAGCAACAGGCCTGCCATCTGACCCGCGACATAACGGGTTTTGGGCCGCCGCGCCTTCACGGCACGAGAGACAACACTGGCAATCAATCGGGGCGGCGATCCGCGGCCGGGCCGATAGGAGTCTTCGGTCGCCCTGGCGATGGATTGAACCATTGGGCCGTAGGCTCCGTCGCCCGAATACTTTATCATCGGGTCGATCAGGACATTGCCAAAACCGGTCTGGATTATGCCCGGCTCGACGACAACGACATGGATGTTGAAAGGCGCCAACTCCAGCCGCAGGCAATCGGAAAACCCTTCCAGTGCATGCTTGGAGGCGTGATACCAGGCCCCCAGGGGTGTGTAGATTTTCCCGCCCATGGACGAGATATTGATGATTGTACCCGCCTGCTTTGCGCGCATGTAAGGCAGGCATTTCTGGATCAAATGCGCCGCGCCAAACATATTGACCTCAAATTGATAACGCGCATCGGCCAGCGGAATGTCTTCAACCGCGCCATAAAGCCCGAAGCCCGCATTATTGACCAGAACATCCACCCCGCCGAATTTGTCGTTGATGTCCTGCATGCCCGATGTGACGCTGGCTTCATCCGATACATCCATGGCAATGGCGTATGCGCCCTTGGCCTCAAGGTCGGCCATCTGGTCAATGCGCCGTGCGGCGGCAATCACGCGCAGCCCGTCGCGGATGAGCTTTTCGGCGATGACCTTGCCCATCCCCGATGAGGCTCCGGTCACCAGTGCGATCTTGCCCTGTGTCTTTTCTTTCACGCTTTCGCTCCCAAGTCGGTGCTGCGCCTACCAGCCCCAGCGGACACCGGCTCTGGCGCCGACTTCACCGGTCTCTGCGCCGAAGCCAATCCCGCCATTGAGCGAGAAGGTTTCGTTGACGCGTGCCG
>CAXBKM010000067.1:0-9026 GCA_963976265.1 uncultured Maricaulaceae bacterium | reverse complement strand
TGGCCCGCCCGTCGCGCCGCATAGCCTGCAGACATGACGATTTCAATATTGTCTGGATTGGTCCGCAATGCCGCTTCGAACTCAGAGAGCGCTTCGCGATTTCGGCCAACCCGGTCCAGAAGCAGACCCCGCTCGTAACGCCGATAGGCCGCATCTTCGATCGCAATCGAGCGCTCAAGATACATAATGGCAGCATCGGTCTGCAGATCGGCCATAGAGCGTGCTTTTTCTTCGTAGAAAATCGCGAGCGGTGGACCGCTTAAAGCGCTCGCATCAACCGAATTGAGCCATGCACCAGCCGCGCTTGACCGATCATCCAGGCGAGAGGCTCGCGCCGCCATGACGCCGTCCATCGGCTCACTACTCAAGTGGGCTGCCCATTCCCAGGCCAATCGCGCCCGTGTTGGTTGGCCTGCCGCCTCAGCCTGATAACCCAGGCTGCGCAGCATGTAGAGCTTCTGTTCGGTTGTGGAGAGTTGGTCGCGGCGCGACGACGCCTCCCAAAAGCTGTCAGATGCGCGCCGGGCATCGCCTGCCCGAATGGCACACTCGCCGGCTGCAATATGGTCGGTTGCCAAACCGCTTAGAACGGCAACCCGTTCAAAAATGTAGAGGGCATTCTGACAATTGCCTTCCACCGCCAGACTTTGCGCATGCTGGCGTGTTTGCGCAATATTTCCATATTCCGGTTCAGCCCCTGCATTGACGGCGACGACGGTAAGGGCCGCGAATGCAACTGTGGCCAGCAGATATTTGCGTGAGGCGAAAAAAGATGGATTGCGGGGCATTATGCGTCCTCCAATATGTCAGCATGGTTTTCGGCGACCTGCTCAAGGTCAATGCCTTTGAGATATCCCAACCGTTTTGCGATCCGCACAAAGCCGGGCATTGGCCGTTCAACGGCAAAGAGGACAGCGTCCATATCAGACTTATCAATCAGTCCGGCGCCGAGCATTTTGCGACCCAATGTGGCCCCGGATATGTCGGGGAAGCGGGCCTGTGCTGATTTGAGCGACTCATGCGTGACAGCACCGCGACGCACCAGCAGATCTTCAAACCGCACGGCATTCCGACGAATGGCTCGCCAGACCTCCTTGGCCTCCTCATCGGCAAGCAGACCTACGCGCCGCAATATGCGGTCTGCGCGAAGATTACGCTCCATTGCCGAAGGCTCATAGGCATGGCGAATGCCAAATACGACATCGCTCAGCGGAGCAAATGCCAGTTTGACCGGCTTGCCGAGCGCCGTTTCCAATTGCATGATTTGCTCACGCGACATCGGTTCTGCCGTCGCCATATGAATAGCGCCATTTTCACGTCCATACGGAAAGACCTGAAACTTCGATGATACCCCTTGGGGAACCCGCTCCAGCAGTGCCGCCGTCGTTTTCATTGGATCAAGATCAATGCGTGGCATTCCGGTATGCTCAGCAAACCCGTTGGCAAGGTGGTCGTCGGTGACATCACCACGATCCAGCAAGAGCATGCCAAGGGGACGATAGCGCCGCGCCTGATCAGCCAAGGCGTCATCAAGCGTCTCCTGGCTCAGTGCGCCCCAAAAGATCAGCGCTTCGCCCAAACGGGTTGCTTTGGCAGACGCGGCATTGATCTCTGCCAGCGACGGATAGGCATGCATGGTTTTGTCCCATGTCAATCTGGCACCGCTCATCATGTGCCAGAGATAGCGGCGCGTTGCCCGCATCGCGGCCATGAAGCCGATGTAATTGGCAATGACCATGCGAAGCGGGGCCAATATTGCGTATTTGAGCCCATGCGTTGCACCGGTAAAAATCAGGCGGTGAACGACCCGGTTCACCAGGAAGCCAAAATTAATCAGGATCAGCGCCCACAACCAGCTGTCCGGATCGATAAGCGGCGGCAATCCCTGTAGTGAGGGCAGCAGAGCTGAAACACCCCAATAGAGCGCCGATTGGAACAGGATGGCATATGCCAGCATGCCTGTGGGCGCTGTCCAGATCGCCTTGCGGTCCCGGTACAGAAAATAGCGATGCGCGGCAGGACCAATCCAGCCAAGCTGCTTCCAGCCCATAAATGAAATACCCAGCATCCAACGCGATTTTTGGCGGATTGAAACCTCAAGCTGATCGGGAAAGAATTCGCGCGTCGCGACGAGCTCGCGGCGATATTTCGTGACTGTCCAATTACCAAGAATGGCACGGCGCTTTTTCACCGGCATTCTCGCCCAATACCGCACAAAGGCGGATTTGAAACCGGCCTCGAAAAAGCGATGCCCGATATCATAATCTTCTGTGAGCGAGTCTGTATTGAAGGGAAGATTGTCGCGTTCCTCGCACAGCATCGCGATTGATCTGCGACTGAAAGCGGTGGCGACACCAGCCGACGGCACGAGGTCCGTCATGTGTGACCGCGCAATCAAATCCTTGCCATGCCATTCAGCAAATTCGTCCATGTAGTGGCAAGCGACAAGCGCGTTCCATTTTCTTGGCATCGACAAGACCGGCAATTGAACCATGTCAGCGCGATCTAGATGTGCATTGACCACCTTGAAGGCCATCGGATGAATAACGTCCTCGGAATCCTGCATCAAAATGGCATCGTAGGATTCGCCTGATTCCAGCTCATGGCGGCCAATTTCGGCGATGATCCAGTTGAGGCAGTCGGCTTTGGAAGTTGGTCCGTCATGCCCGACAGTCGCCTTGAATATCCGAATCTCCTGGCGCGAAATCCGGTCAACTTCGGCAATGGTTTCCGGGTCATTGGGATAGACACCGACAAAGATATCGAAGCGTTGGTAGTCCAGCGTCGACAACGTATTCATCAACATACGCGCGATGACATCGGACTCCTGCCAAGCAGGAACCATGACCGCCAGTTTCTTCTGCGGCATTTTATGGAGTTGGCGTGTCGTGGGAACGAACCGAAATGGCCGCGTGATGATGCGCTGGAGCGTTAGCACCCAGTAATAAATGTCGAGAAATGCGTCGTCACTGGATGATACGAAAATCGCGACAGCGGCATAGGCCGTCGCCCAGCTTAATCCTTCCCAATAAATTCGGGTCGCTTCCTCAACGCTCTCGTTGAAGCTTTCCTCGGCGAAATAGTTTCCCAGTTCGCCAACCTGAGCGAGAATTGGCATTGCCATGAGGGAGAGGTCAGCCGACATAGCCCCTACACCATTGCCGTCATTGCGACGTTCATCAGGGCGTCGAACCGCGACGGTTTCGCCGGTTCAACCTGATGAGGCGTCTTCAGGAAGGTTTTGGATATCGCTGCGATCCGCGCGCCTGCATGACCATCACCAAATGGATTGCCGCTCTTGACCATGCGGCTGCGTGCCTGGCGATCGGAAAGCAAACGACTGGCTTCATGCACAATCCTGTTGCGATCTGTGCCGACAAGTTTGGCTGTACCCGCTTCGATCGCTTCGCCCCGTTCTGTCCGCTCTCTGAGCACCAGAACCGGGACACCAAAGCTTGGTGCCTCCTCCTGCACCCCGCCTGAATCCGACAGGACCAGCGTGGCGTGCTTCAATACGGCGATAAAGTCGGGATAGGCGAGCGGCTCAATCAGGCAGATGTTCGCCTCGTCGGCCAAGAAATCCGATACCGTGTCACGTACGCGGGGGTTTGGATGTGCTGGGAGAACAAAGTACGCATTTGGATGCCGCCCGCGAAGCTCCAGAATTGCCTTGCAGATGGATGCAATGCCCGACTGCCAATTCTCCCTGCGATGTGCAGTCACCAAAACAAGGTCTGCGCCAGCAGGAATGGCATCAAGAATTGCAGGCCTGTCGTCACGGCCCGCTATCATCTCAACGGCGTCAACGACGGTATTACCCGTCAGAAAGATTTTTTCAGCCGCAACACTGGACGCCAGCAGGTTTCTGCGAGCGGCATCCGTTGGCGCAAAATTGAGGTCGGCTATGGGAGAGATCATCCGGCGAAACCCTTCTTCGGGAAAAGGATTCGCCAAATCACCACTGCGTAATCCAGCTTCGACATGGGCGACGGGAATGTTGCTCAAATGCGCGGCCGTCGCGCCAGCAAAGGCGCTGGCGGTGTCTCCCTGGACTATGACCAATTCTGGCTTGATGCGCACATATTCAAGGGCCAGCGCCTCAATCAGGTTTGCGGTCAAGCTCGGCAGGGACGCCTTGTCCCAGGAAAGCGCTAAATGGCAACCCGGCTTTATTCCGAATACGTCCAGCGTCTGCTCGGCGAGAGAGCCGTGCTGACCGGTCGAAATCCAGTAAGGCTGAGTGTCAATATCAACGTCGAACGCGGCGCGAACCGGCGCCATCTTGACGATTTCGGGACGGGTCCCAGCTACGAGCGCGATCTTCATCGCCACCCCCCACGTGCGACCCGCCTTACGGCCAAGTCGAGCGTCCCTCGCATTCCCCAGTCATGCGTCACTTTGGCTGCATCATCCCGTGCGTTAGGAATGACCAAAGCGTTTGCTCAAGTGGGAGTTACGCGGTGGAGTGGGGAGAAAAGGCTACGGCAAAGAGACCGTTTTGCGAAACATTACGGCGAGCTCGCCTCATTTCAGGCAAACTCGCCGCATTGTTCTCAATTGGGGCCAAGCAAGGGCTGACCTATTCAGATTGCGTTCTGAAATCGACCTCTGTCTCTGCGGCGAGGTAAACCGTCGCCGCCCAAACCGCGACATTCTGCGCCAATTCTTCAGGCACGACCTTGTCGAGCGTGTCGTCAGGCGTGTGATGCAGGTCAAAATAATCGCTGCCGTCCTGCTCCAGACGGAAAACCGGCACCCCGGCAATGGACAACGGAATAATATCCGGGCCACCGCTACGCGATGTGCGAGAGCCTGGGATAACTCCATGAGGCGCGATCACGCGGCCGATCGCATCCATGACCGGCGTGCCCGCCTCACTGACGCCTGACGAAAACCGCCAGACCCGCCCTGCACCAAAATCTGATTCGGACGCCACGAAGTGATTTCCGATTTCGTCGGCGTGTTCAGCCGCGTAGGCAAAAGCGCCCAGCAGACCAACTTCTTCGGCACCGAACAGAACAACGCGGATTGTACGGCGGGGATTTTCCGGCAAATCAGCAATCAAACGCGCTGCGGCAGTGACAATCGCCACGCCAGCGCCATCATCGACGGCACCCGTGCCTTCATCCCAGGAATCCAAATGAGCGCCGATCAAGACGATCTCGTCGGGCAATTCGCGTCCCGGAATTTCGGCAATCACATTGCCCGATTGCGTCGTCCCGCGCCATCCGGCATCGGAACTCAATGCCAACGTCATGGTTTCACCCATTTCGTGGATGCGTGCGACCTGGTCGGCATCAGGCGCTGAAAGGGCAATGGCCGGTATCCGGGACCGAGCTGGAGTGTCGGCAAAATCAGGATAGGCTTGCGCCAAATAGTCCTGGGCGGTCTGGGACAGACCGCTCGCATTGTTTGCGCTGGGCACGCTAATTCCACCGGTGTGTGGCATGCGATGCGAGTCGGTACCGACGGATCGGATGACGACGGCAGCAGCGCCACGCGCTTGAGCTTCCAGCCAGCCGAAGCGTCGCTTATTGTTGGCCGGACCGTACCCGGCACCGGTTTGCGCCGCGACCATATGATCATCAATGTACGCAATGCGGCCTTCCAGACTGCCTTCGCCGGCCGATTGAGCGAGATCATCAAAGCTGGCGAAATACACGATCTCAGCTTCTATTCCGCCCTCTGGCGTGGCAGCGCCTCCGCCCAGATCCGTTGCATAAAGCATTTGCGGATATGGCGATGTGATTTCAACGTTTAGCGCGCCCCGCGTCCAGTAGGGCATGTCGAAGGTCTCGATCCGGACGTTCGAAAAGCCGAGCTCAGTGAACATGTCGGCAGCCCATTCGCGGGCGCGCTCCTCTTGAGGGCTGCCACCGAGGCGGGGACCGACTTCCGTCGTCAACGATTCCAGTATTTCAAATCCGAGGTCGCTACTCAGTGCCGTCTCAGCCAAGGTATTCGCTGTTTCAATCTGGGCATCGGAAAATTCATAACGCCCAGAATCCTGAATGGCCGAAGCCGAAGCGGCGATCGCAAACGCCAATCCGGCACCGGTTACCTGAGTCAAAACATTCATGTTCGGAATTCTCCCAAGATTTGAATTGCACGGACGCTAGCCGAGACCGCGCCGCCACTCAACGCACACCATTGTGTCTGAATCGGAAAAACGCATATCGCACGACAGCGGCAGAATTGGACGAATACTTGTTCTATGTAGGTTTTCAGGAGGCACTTACCGGATGATCGATTTACTTATTCGAGCAAAACCAAAAGATTTGGGCGGCTTTTCGGTTCGCCGCGTTTTACCCCATGCCAAACAGCGCATGGTTGGTCCCTTTATCTTTTTTGACCATATCGGCCCGGCTGAATTCGCACCCGGCCAAGGCCTCGATGTGCGCCCTCACCCGCATATCGGCTTGGCGACTGTTACCTATCTGTTCGAAGGCGAGATGGATCATCGCGACAGCCTCGGCATTCACCAAACCATCCAGCCCGGTGATGTGAACTGGATGACGGCAGGGCGCGGCATCGTCCATTCCGAACGCACCGGAGATGAGGCCCGGTCCAGCGGGTTCTCGATGCACGGCATCCAGACCTGGGTCGCCTTGCCGGAAAGTGACGAAGAGAATGAACCTGAGTTCCACCACCATCCAGGCCGCGAATTACCGGAAAGAATTATCGGAGATGCGCGTTTGAGATTGATCCTGGGCACCGCTTACGGAGAAACGGCCCCGGTAAAAGTGTATTCGCCCATATATTATGTACACGCCGACATGCCCCGTGGTTCGACCATTCCGATGACCGCTGAACATGAGGAACGCGCCATTTATATTGCCCGTGGTCGGATAGACATCGAGGGCAACGTGCTCAATGAAGGCGACATGGCCGTCCTGACGCCCGGTGTTGAACCCTCCCTTACCGCGGAGGCGGACTCGATCATCATGCTGTGCGGCGGCGCACCCTTGCCTGGCAAACGCCACATGTTCTGGAATTTCGTCTCCAGTTCGCGCGACCGCATCGAAAAAGCGAAAGCGGACTGGGTCCACTCAGCCGACCGGAACTTCATCGAATCTGAATTTGCTTTGCCGCCCGGTGAATCGGAGCATATCCCGCTTCCAGATCGCTGATTTTTTTCGCTCAATGGGTGGCAGCGCTTTTGCTCTTACACTATACAAGCGCCGCCTTGGTGTGCCGGATCGACCCGAATTAAGGTGATTGAACGGTCCAAGGCGGGTATTATGGATGTAGGCAGCATATGCCTGACCAAAAGCGGGGAGACCTCATGACCGCCAACACGACTAACGGCAAAACTGCCGAGCCTGTTGCTATTGATCTGTCTGAAGTGCGCACGGCGCACCATAATTGGTCAGAAGAAGCGCTTTACGAGGAATCCGTACGCCGCGGGGAAGCCCGCATCGCCAAGGGGGGTGCGCTGGTTGTGGAAACCGGGCAGCACACCGGGCGGTCTGCGAAAGACAAATTCACCGTTCGTGATGCGACCAGCGAAGACAGCGTTTGGTGGGACAGCAACGCGTCCATGACGTCCGACCAATTTGGCACGCTGCTTGATGATTTCCGCGCGCATATGAAAGAGCGCGATCTGTTTGTGTCGGACCTGTTTGGCGGCGCAGATCTCGATCATCGCCTTCCGGTTCGTGTCTTTACCGAATTTGCCTGGCATGGATTGTTCATTCGCCATTTGCTGCGCCGCCCTGAAACGAACGAGCTTGATGGCTTCTCGCCGGAATTCACCATCGTCAATCTGCCAAGCTTTAAGGCCGATCCCAAACGACATGGCTGCCGTTCCGAAACCGTAATCGCCGTTGATTTCGCGCGCCGCCTCGTCCTGATCGGCGGAACGTCTTATGCCGGCGAGACCAAGAAATCCGTATTCACCATTCTCAATTATCTTTTGCCCGCCAAGGGCATCATGCCGATGCATTGCTCGGTCAATGTCGATGATGACGATGACGCTGCCATTTTCTTTGGCCTGTCCGGAACCGGGAAAACCACCCTGTCCGCTGATGCCAGCCGAACCCTGGTTGGTGATGACGAGCATGGCTGGTCAGAAAACGGCCTCTTCAATTTCGAAGGCGGCTGTTATGCCAAGATGATCCGCCTCTCGGCAGAGGCAGAGCCAGAAATCCACGCCACGACAAAAATGTGGGGAACAGTGCTCGAAAATGTCGTGATGGACCCCGTGACACGAGAGCTTGATCTGGATGACCCGTCGCTGGCTGAAAACAGCCGGGGTGCATATCCGATCCACGCCATCCCGAACGCCAGTGACACTGGGCGCTGCGCCCAGCCCAAAAACCTGATCATGCTGACCTGTGATGCGTTTGGCGTTTTGCCGCCGATCGCCAAGCTGACACCAGCACAAGCCATGTACCACTTCCTGTCAGGCTACACTGCCAAGGTTGCCGGAACCGAAAAAGGCGTAACCGAACCCACAGCGACCTTCTCGGCCTGCTTTGGCGCGCCTTTCATGCCGCGTCACCCGGCCGAGTATGGCGCGCTGCTGCGCGAATTGATCGCAGAACACAATGTCGATTGCTGGCTGGTCAATACCGGTTGGACCGGCGGTGCCTATGGCACCGGAGAGCGTATGCCGATCCGCGAAACCCGCGCGCTGTTGAATGCGGTCCTGGACGGTACACTCAAGAGCGGTAATTTCCGCGAAGACTCGATTTTCCGTTTCATGGTCCCCACCGCTTGCGATGGAGTGCCGTCCGGCATCCTCGAACCGCGCAGCACCTGGAGTGATCGCGAGGCCTATGACACCCAGGCGGCGAAGCTGGCGAAAATGTTCAACGACAATTTCGTCAAGTATGAAAGCCATGTCGCGCCTTATGTACGCGCCGCAGCTCCCGTAATGAACGATAACGCCGCAACGGTGGCTGCTGAGTAGTTTCCAGTATCATTTACCGCATAAAAAAGCCCTCGCTGGTTTCCAGCGAGGGCTAAATTTTGGGTGCGGGGGTAGGATTTGAACCTACGACCTTCAGGTTATGAGCCTGACG
>CAXBKM010000066.1:0-9216 GCA_963976265.1 uncultured Maricaulaceae bacterium | reverse complement strand
TTTTCATCAACCAGATTCGTATGAAAATCGGTGTGATGTTTGGCAACCCTGAAACGACAACGGGCGGTAATGCACTGAAATTCTATTCCTCGGTGCGCCTGGATATTCGTCGGATCGGCCAGATCAAGAACCGCGATGAAGTCATTGGCAACCAGACCCGCGTCAAAGTGGTCAAAAACAAGGTGGCGCCACCTTTCCGGGAGGTCGAGTTCGACATTCTTTACGGCGAGGGTATTTCCAAAATGGGCGAGCTGATCGATCTCGGCGTCAAAGGCAATGTGATCGAGAAATCAGGTAGCTGGTATTCCTACAATTCAGAACGCATTGGCCAGGGACGCGAGAATGTTCGCCAATTCCTGCTAGCCAACCCGGATATTGCTGACACGATTGAAGCGCAGGTCCGCAAGAATGCAGGTTTGATTGCCGATGAAATGCTGGTTGGACCTGGACCAGGTGAGGTCGATGATGAAGATGATAAGGATGATGCGATTGCGAGCTGATTGAGCGCAGTCTACAAGTCTCATCTGAGTTTTGACGAAACAGGTGCTTGGCGATGCCGGGTGCCTGTTTCTATATGGGCATTAACGAACCGCTCTAAAGGGACAATTCATGGAAAGCCTGCGCGATATTCGATCCGCTTTTCTCGATTATTTTGCGAAACAGGACCATGAGGTTGTGGCGTCCAGCCCGCTTGTCCCAAAGGATGACCCGACACTGCTGTTTACCAATGCGGGCATGGTGCAGTTCAAGAATGTATTCACTGGTCAGGAAAAGCGTGCCGAGCCGCGTGCTGTGTCGTCGCAAAAATGCGTGCGCGCAGGCGGCAAGCATAATGATCTCGACAATGTCGGCTATACGGCGCGCCATCACACATTTTTTGAAATGCTCGGCAATTTCTCGTTTGGAGACTATTTCAAAGAGCAGGCGATTGATCATGCCTGGCGGCTGATTACCAAGGAGTTTGGCCTGCCGGCCGATAAGCTACTGGTCACAGTCTACGCCGAAGACGATGAGGCTGCTGGGCTTTGGAAATCAATCGCCGGACTATCCGATGACAGAATTATTCGCATTGGGACTTCGGATAATTTCTGGTCCATGGGCGATACAGGGCCGTGCGGTCCCTGTTCAGAAATTTTCTATGATCATGGCTCGGACATTCCCGGAGGCCCGCCTGGATCTCCCGATGAAGATGGCGACCGGTTTATTGAGATATGGAATCTCGTCTTTATGCAGTTTGATCAAACTGCGGACGGTGCCCGTGCGCCGCTACCCAGGCCGTCGATTGATACCGGCATGGGTCTTGAGCGCATCGCAGCAGTATTGCAGGGCGTGCACAACAATTATGATGTTGATCTGTTTAAGGCACTGATTGAGTCCGAACAGTCCATCATTGGTGCCAAGGCTGAAGGTGATGCGATCGGCAGTTATCGGGTGATTGCGGACCATTTGCGCTCGGTATCCTTCCTGATGGCCGATGGGGTCAGCCCGTCCAATGAGGGCCGCGGCTATGTGCTGCGCCGGATCATGCGCCGTGCCATGCGCCATGCGCATTTGCTGGGGGCCGCTGAGCCGGTTATGCACCGCCTGGTACCCGCTCTGGTGACCGAGATGGGCGATGCCTATCCGGAACTGGTTCGCGCGCAGGCCTCAATTGAATCAACGCTTGAGGCCGAAGAGGAACGCTTCCGGCGCACGCTTGGCCGCGGTCTGACCTTGCTCGATGAAGCGACAAATTCCATGCGCGAGGGCGAATCACTGCCTGGTGAAATGGCTTTCAAGCTTTATGACACCTATGGCTTCCCGCTCGATCTGACACAGGATGCGCTGCGCGCTCGCGGCATGACCGTTGACACCGATGGTTTCGATGCGGCGATGGAAAACCAGCGTGAAATGGCCCGCGCGAGCGGATTTACATCCGGCGAAGCCGCGCCTGATGCGATATGGATGCAGGTCCTAAATGATGTCGGAGCCAGCGAGTTTACCGGTTATGGCGGCGAAGATGGGGCGGGCACGCTCAAAGCGATTGTCAGTGGCGGTGAGATCGTAAACGAGCTCAAAAATGGGGCGGTCGGCGAACTGGTTTTCGATCAAACGCCTTTCTACGGAGAATCAGGCGGCCAGATTGGCGATTCCGGCGTGATCGAATTTGAAAACGGTTCACGCTTTGTCGTGGATGACGTGCAAAAACGGGCAGGCGATCTGCATGGTCATATCGGCGCGTTGGAATCAGGATCAATCAAGCCCGGGATTACCGGAAAACTTATTGTTGATGCGTCACGTCGGGACAAGACGCGCGCCAATCACTCCGCAACCCATTTGATGCACCGGGCTTTGCGTGATGTATTGGGTCCGCATGTCTCACAAAAAGGGTCTTATGTTGGACCGGATCGACTGCGCTTTGATTTCTCACATCCCAAATCAATTGATGCGGACGACCTTGCCCGGGTCGAAGCGGATGTGAATGCGGTCATTCGTCAAAATAGCGAAGTCTCGACGCGAGAAATGTCGCCGGATGATGCAATCAAGGCCGGAGCGTTGGCGCTGTTCGGTGAAAAATACGGCGATAGTGTGCGTGTGCTGGCGATGGGCCACGAGGCCGCAGCGGAGACAGCGTATTCAGTTGAGTTATGCGGTGGTACGCATGTTGCGCGAACGGGCGAAATCGCCCTGTTCAAGATTGTTGGGGAATCCGCGGTTGCTTCCGGTGTTCGCCGGATTGAAGCCCTGACCGGAGAAGCGGCGCGGATGTGGCTCGAAAATCAAGCCGGACTGGCAAAACAGGCGGCTGATGCGATCAAGGTCCCGACGCACGACTTGCCGACCCGGATCAAGGCCTTGATTGATGACCGTAAACAACTGGAACGCCAGTTGGCTGAGGCCAAGAAAAAGCTCGCCATGGGCGGGGGAAGCGCCGCGCAAGATTCCGGACCTGAAACACTTGGCGATATCAACTTCGTGGGCCGTGTCGCAGACGGTGTTGGCGGGCGTGATCTACGCGGTCTGATCGATGATGCCAAAGGCCAAATGGGCAGCGGCGTTGCTGTCTTTGTTGGTGTTAATGACGGAAAGGCGGCTCTGGCTGTCGGTGTCACGGACGATCTGAAGGGCCGGTACAATGCTGTCGACCTAGTAAAGGCCGGCGCGGCGGCGATTGGCGGAAAAGGCGGTGGTGGTCGCCCCGATTTCGCACAGGCCGGTGGTCCGGATGGTGACAAGGCGTCTGACGCCATAGCGGCGATCCGCGCGCTTTTGTCTGACTAACGTCTGCCGAGAATCCTGCCATATTGCTCCTGACTTCAGTGGGAGCGGGCCATGGAATATCATAGCTGGCTAAAAGACGCGGCGGTGTTTCTGGTTGCTGCCGGTTTGGCGGCGCCGGTTTTCAGGGCATTCAAACAAAGCGCGGTCCTGGCGTTTTTGGTCGTGGGCCTCGTTGTGGGCCCTTTCGGTCTTGGGCGCCTGGTCGAGACGCTTCCATGGTTGCGCTATTTCACGATTGAAAACCCGCATGCCGCAGAACCTTTCGCCGAAGCCGGCGTGTTGTTTCTGCTCTTTCTGCTGGGCTTGGAGCTGTCGTTCAAACGCCTTTGGTCCTGGCGGAAAAATGTCTTTGGGTTTGGCAGTTTCCAAGTCGGGGTTTCCACGCTCGCGATTACGGCGATTGGTTTGGCCTTGGGCCTGACGCCCGCAATCGCTCTGGTCATCGGACTGGCGCTGTCGCTGTCATCCACCGCAATCGTCATGCAGATGCTGGTTGAAGAACGGCAGGTTGCGACCCCTACAGGACGAACAACATTTGCGGTCCTGTTGTTTCAGGATCTGGCTGTTGCGCCGATTCTGATTCTCGTTGGCTTCCTTGCGTTGAATGGGGAAAGCGGAATCCTGCCGGCTTTGGGTCAGGCGCTTTTTGGCGGTGTGATCGCGATTGCCATCATTGCCTTGGCGGGGCGTTATTTGTTGCGACGCGCATTTCAGCTGGCGGCTTTGGCGGGAGGCCGCGAGATGATGCTGGCACTGACCTTGTTGACGGTATTGGGTGCGTCGGTCGCGACGGCGTCGGCTGGTTTGTCGATGGCATTGGGGGCATTCCTGGCCGGTATTTTGATGGGCGAAACAGAGTACAAGGCCCAGATCGAGGTCGACCTTGAGCCTTTCAAGGGCTTGTTGATCGGGGTCTTTTTCATGACCGTCGGGATGAGCATGGACGTTCTCGCGATTGGGCGCGATCTGCCACTGATATTGGGCCTTACACTTGTTTTGATATTGACCAAGGGGTTGATCGTGGGGGTCGGAGCTCGTCTGTTCGGCAATCCGAACGGCCGAGCCCTTCATATGGCGACAATGCTGGGCCCGGCGGGTGAGTTCGCTTTCGTCGTGATCGGCGCGGCCGTTGTCGCCGGATTAATGGACACCAATATGGCCGGATTCGCGACCGCGGTTGCGGGCTTAAGCATGATCATCACGCCATTTCTGGCCCGATTTGGGGCCGGGATCGCGACACGACTGGCACCGCGTGACCATGATGTTCACCGAACGCGGCCGGTGCGTGGTGGTCAGGAAGGGCATGTAATAATTGCCGGTTATGGCCGCGTTGGCCGGATGCTCGATGAGCTTTTGAGTGAGGAGAACGCCGCCATCATGGCGATGCCGGACGCGGAGAAACGCTGGAACGCGCCGGACTGGAATGCGCCGCACAGATCATCGTAACTGTGGACGACCCGGCACGGGCAGAGCGCCTTGTTCGAGCCGTACGTTCCCGTCGTGCCGACATACCCCTGATCGCGCGCGCAGAGGACATTGCACATGCGGAACGACTGCTGGCGGCAGGAGCCGATTTTGTCATCCACGAGGCCGCGGAAGTTGCGCTCCAATTGGCGGGGCGCGCTTTGCAGGAATTTGGCATAGCGCCCGATACAGCACGGGCGCGGTTGGCCCGCGCCCGTGAAGAAATGTATGGCGCGCCCGAAGCGGACGACGCAGACCGGGCTGACTAGCCCTTCATGACAGCGGCGAAGCGCTCAGCGATTTTTTCAAGGAAGCCCTCGGTTGTCAGCCAGCCTTGTTGATCACCGACGAGCAGGGCCAGATCCTTGGTCATATAGCCGGCCTCAACCGTTTTGATGATGGTGTCTTCCAGCTTGGCCGCAAACTCCACAACGGCCTCGTTGCCGTCCATTCGGCCGCGATGGCTGAGGCCTTGGCTCCAGGCGAAGATTGACGCAATGGAGTTGGTCGATGTTTGCTCGCCGCGTTCATGCTGGCGGAAATGGCGTGTGACCGTGCCATGTGCGGCCTCGGCTTCAACCGTTTTGCCATCGGGGCTCATCAAGACGGATGTCATCAGGCCGAGTGAACCAAAGCCTTGCGCTACGGTGTCCGACTGAACGTCGCCATCATAGTTTTTACAGGCCCAAACGAAGCCACCTGACCATTTCATGGCGGCTGCGACCATGTCGTCGATCAGGCGATGCTCATAGGTAATACCAGCCGCGGTAAAGGCTTCTGCAAATTCCGCGTCATAAATTTCCTGGAAGAGATCCTTGAACCGGCCATCATAGGCTTTGAGGATGGTGTTCTTGGTCGACAGATAAACCGGCCATTTGCGCTGCAGGCCATAATTCAGGCTGGCGCGGGCAAAATCACGGATGGACGCATCCAGATTATACATGCCCATGGCCACACCGGCTTCGGGGAAGTCAAAGACCTCGTATTCAACTGGCTCTCCGCCACCCTCTGGCGTGTAAGTCATGGTCAGCTTGCCGGGGCCAGGGACCAGGAAATCTGTCGCGCGATATTGGTCACCGAAAGCGTGACGCCCAACGACCATGGATTTGGTCCAGCCGGGAACCAGGCGAGGAACGTTGGAGATCACGATCGGTTCACGAAAAACGACGCCGCCCAGAATGTTGCGGATTGTGCCATTGGGCGAGCGCCACATTTTCTTCAGGCCGAATTCCTCGACGCGCGCTTCATCCGGCGTGATGGTCGCGCATTTGATACCCACGCCGTAATGTTTGATAGCTTCAGCGGACTCGACGGTGATTTTGTCGTCGGTTTCGTCACGCTTCTGGATCGACAGGTCATAGTATTTCAGGTCAATGTCGAGATAAGGCAGAATGAGTTTATCCTTGATCATCTGCCAGATGATCCGTGTCATCTCATCGCCATCGAGTTCAACAACCGGGGTATCGACTTTGATTTTAGCCATGGTGTCCTGCATCCAATTCGTTTGGGAAGACGCGCGTGACCGCGCGTGCGAATATGTTTGCGCGGTTCCTAGCACCGGTGCGCGCGAAGGCAAAGGGGGGCGGCTTTGACATCACCATCCTTTATCCTTGTAAATCCGCAAATGGGTGAAAATATCGGCGCAGCGGCCCGCGTCATGGGCAATTTTGGACTGACCGATTTACGTATTATTGATCCGCGTGATGGCTGGCCCAATCGCAAGGCCGAACCGTTGGCAGCGGGATCACCGGTGCTGAAAAACGCGCGAATGACCTACACACTTGATGATGGGGTGGGTGATCTGACCCGCATTTACGCGACAACAGCGCGGCCCAGGGACATGGTCAAACCCGTTATGACGGCGCGCGACGCCATGAACGAAATTCGCGCAGAGATAGCGAGCGGTGCGACGGTCGGTATTCTGTTTGGTGCGGAAAATTCCGGATTGCCCAATGACGCGGTAGCAGGCGCCGACGCGATCATCACCTTGCCGGTTGATCGTAAATTCTCATCCTTGAATTTGGCGCAGACCGTCGGTGTTTTGGCCCATGAGTGGCGCGCGGGTGAGTCAGTGCCCGAAGTGTTCCAAACGGTTCGGGAACCGGCCACGAAAGCCGACATGGAAAGGCTGTTCGAGCACTTTGAGGCTGAACTGGAACGTGCAGGCTTTTTCTATCCGCCTGAAAAGACACCGCTGATGACAAATAATCTGCGTGCTGCTTTAAGCCGCGCCAAATTTACCGAACAGGAGGTTCGGACCTTTCGTGGTGCGATCAAGGCGTTGGCATTGGGTCGCGGCAAGGCGCGGATTGTCCGCGACGATTAGAATAGCGTGAATTGCGGTCGCGCCACCATTAACCAAACGATGGTCAAAACCGCGAAAAAGGCCGGAACGCCACATGCAAACCAGATGCGGTATAACTTGAAATACTGATCGGGTAACGCCGCGTTGTCGGCAGCGGCCTGGCGGGCGAGTTTCGATAGTTTGGCCTGAATCCATACGACCGGCAGCCAGAAAACACCGACCAGAATGTAAAGCCCGATTGAAATCAGCAACCAGTTTTCGGTCAGGGGCCAGCCTACCAGATGCGCAAGCCACAGTCCGGTGATGGGTTGGACAATAACGGCGGAAGCCGTGAAAATATAATCTGCGATAACCACAATACCGGCCGTATGCGCAATCAGCACCGGATTGCGTGTGCGGTGCGCCATGACCATGAAGAAGGCGATCCCGGCACCCGTCCCAAGCAGGATGCACGCGCCGATAATGTGGACCCAGCGCAGGATGAATTCGATTTCCATTATCGCTCCTCCAACAGAACGAGCAAAATCAAAGGCAGGATGATCAGGAGGCTGGATTTAACGAGGGCGCCGAGTGGGTCCAGCCAGAGCGTGGGGGTTAGAACACTCCCTATAGCCAAATAAATCAGCGTCAGCGCCATCATGCCTTTTGCCGCCAGACGCGATGTGCGCCGCCAGAGGAGCAGTAGGCCGAGCGCGATGTCCGCGATGGCGCCGCCGATTACCAATACTGGCGCGACGCTTTCAACAGGCGTGCCCGCGAGCGTCAGGGCGGCTGCCTCGCGACTGATCACGCCGATCACCCCCGACGCTATCCAGAATGTACTCAAGCCCAGCAAGATAAGGGGGTAAAGCAGCGTCATGCGCGCATGCCAGCGGTCCTGAATATTGCTTGGCATGGTCATCAGTGTGGTGTGCAGATCGAGCGCTGGTCGGCCCAGCAATCGTTCAGCGTCCGCGCCATCGCCTGCGACGCCGGCCTGATGGACTTTGAGCGCTGTTGTTCGCAAGGGCAGGCGCCATCCAAGCCAGCCGCCGATATCGGCGAGGCGGCCTGCCAAGCCAGCGCACCAGCGTGGAGGCTTAAATGACAGGCCCGGTTTCGCATAACCGAGCCAGTGCCGGTAGGCGCCAACAATATCGGCCAAGATGTGCGGTTTTAACTCAACGAGGTCAAACTCTGCGCATGACGCTGCGGGCGATGACAAACTGGCGCTGACAGCCGCAACGGTTTGAATGGGGCTGTCATTCATCATGTCGACGTTGAGGCCGGGCAGGGCAGAGAGTGCGCGAATAAGCGCGGTGCCCCCATAGGCTGCGCGCGCTATGACCAGACCGGGGCGCAGTAACGTCCAGTTCAGCGCGCTACGTTTCAAATACGCATCGGCTGCTGCTTTTGTCCGCATGAAATCTGTGGTCGCTTCGGGGGTGGCCCCAGCCGCAGATATTTGTACAAAATTTTCGATATGAGCGGCTTCACAGGCGTCGATCAGTGCCATGATTGCGTTTTGTTGAACCGCCTTGAGGCGATCACGTCCGCCATCTTGAAGCGCGCCAGACGCATTGATGACGGCATCCATGCCTTGCAGGTGGGGCGCCCAATCGTCGGCACGAAGCAGTCGCGATATGTCCGCGCCAATCCATTGTGCCTGTGGTATCAGACGCAAACCCGTGCGCGGAGACCGGCCAAGGCCGACGATATCGTGCCCATCTTGGATCAACCGACGGATTATAGCTGAACCGATCAATCCATATCCGCCGAGAACCAGAATGCGCATCGCGTTTTCCTCTTGAGGATACCAGTCTATCGCATGGCATTGAGATCACCAGCGGGCTTGTCCGCGTATGCAATGCCGTGCAGGCGTTGACATCCCTGCATCAATGCTTAGAAACCGCGCTTCGCCTGCTGTGGCAGGTGTGTGACGGACGATACGTGGACCGCCGTTTGAATCGCAAATCCAATTCAGGGTTTGCCGGGCCGTATCAAAAAAGAGAGAAGCATGTCGAAGCGTCATTCGCAGAAGTATAAAATTGACCGCCGGATGGGTGAAAACATCTGGGGTCGCCCGAAAAGCCCAATCAATTCACGTCCCTATGGTCCTGGCCAACACGGTCAGCGTCGCAAAGCCAAGGTTTCCGACTTTGGTCTGCAGCTGATGGCCAAGCAAAAGCTCAAGGGCTATTACGGCA
>CAXBKM010000065.1:0-9248 GCA_963976265.1 uncultured Maricaulaceae bacterium | reverse complement strand
ACCCGGACATCACCTTGTGTCCGGCGGGCGCATCCTGCGGTATTTCCCATGACTCAACGCCGGACGACAGCGCGGACAATGGTCGTGCTGCACGCGAAGAAGGCAACAACATCACGACATTCCGCGATGAAGCACCGCGCGTTGTCTCTTCTGTTTTGCCGATTACACGCGCGGTTCAAAACGGAACTGCCGCGACTGCGTTTGCCACAATCATCAATCCAGGTGCGACAGGTTCAACGGCAACAGGTTGTGGATTGCGTGTGGCGGGCGCTACGCCAGCACAATTCTCGTACCAGACCACAACAGCAGCCAACGCCCTGACGGGGACGGCGAATACGACAGTTGATATCCCGGCTGGGTCTGCGCAGAACTTTCTGTTCTCCGTAACCAGCGCCGCGACATTCGCTGACAATTCCCAGCACGCCGTATCGAGTAATTTTGATGAAACAGATTTGTTCATCGAAGCCTTCTGCTCAAACCGTCGATCTGCTGAGTACAATCTCGGTCTCAACTCGCTGACCTTCTCATCTTCGGCAACAGCCGTTCCTGACGTTGTTGCCCTGGCAGCGACGACCGGCAATACGGGCCGGGTCGACGTGCCTACAACCGGTAATCAGGTTGGCGCATTTGCTGTCGCGGTCAGTAATGTGGGCTCTGCGGGGTCAATCATTGTTTCGGCAGATACAGGTGCCCAGACATTGGCGATCACGAATATCGAAGTATGTCAGACCAACCCGACAACCGGGGCATGTTCGGGCCCACGCGGCCTGACCACCACGATCAATATGAATGCGGATGATACAGCGACATTTGCGGTCTTTGTTCGCGGAAACGGTTCAGCCATTGCGAATGATCCGGCACGCAATCGCGTCTTTGTTCGCTTCCTCGAGGGCGGCTCCATCGAGCGCGGCGCGACAACCGTTGCCGTCCGGACTCAATAGGAGCGAAACCCATCATGTTACGATCTGTAACAACACTCGCATTTGGCGCTGCCCTCTTTGGAGGGGCGCCTGCGTGGGCCGACATCACGGCGACCCAGACAGAGAATATCTGGCAGGTCGAAGCTGAAGGCGAGCCTTTGAGCGACGTGTTAATGGCTCTTCAGGCAGAGGCCGGGTTTCGTCTTATCGGTGCCGACCGCCTGATAGATGATGGCCCTATCACGACACAACTGACGGGCCCGCTGGACGATGTCATTGCGCGCCTTTTGCAGGGCTTTGACTATGCCCTCGTCTATGGTGAAACACCTGAAACCGAAGGCCAGGTCCAACGCCTTGTCTTGCTGTCCGGGCGAGCCGGGGCCACGCCTGATGACTCTCAGCGCGCGGTGGCAACACGCCTTCCCGACGAAAGTGAGATGACACCTGAAGATGGCGCGCGTGTCAGCGCCCTGCTGGAACGCCAGGTTCAGCCATTGATCAATGCTGAACTCGGCACGTCTGAGCCGTCCGTAGATTCGCAAACGGTCGCATCAGCAGGCGATACAGGGTCGAGTGATTCAAGCGGGAGCTCTAACGATGAGCTCGATGCGGAAACCCAGGCTCAGCTGGCTGAAGCCACACGGCGTGCCCAACAGGATCTCGAAGCTCTGGTCCGTGCACTGCGTGAGCAGGAAAACAACGCCAATTCAGGCGAATAATCGACGTCAAATGACAGGATCAAACCCTGCCTCCTGATTGGGGGGCAGGGTTTTTTCTGGAACTCACAGATACTCCGGCAACCCGCTGGCGATAGCCATATTCTGAATGGCTTGTACTGCTGCACCTTTCAGCAAATTGTCCAATGTCGCGACAATAACTGCGCGCTGACCATCTGCACTGACTGAAAAACCACCGACGCGAACACCGTCGAAATTTGCACCGTCCCGCACTTCAGGAATCCGGTCGAGAATCTCGATCAGTCGCTCGCCTTCATAAAACCCCTCAAAGGCCCCGCGAATCCCATCTGCCGTCTGGGCCATCGCGAATTGCAAATGAGTCGTGACCAGAAGTCCGCGAAAGAATGACGCGACATGTGGTGTGAAGATCGCCTCGTGGCACAGATGACGTGTGATCTCCGCCTCATGAATATGCCCGGTCAGCGCGTATGGCATGAAATTATCTGCGAGCGCTTCGGTATTATTGCGACGTGAGGGCGTTGTTCCGGCACCTGAATAGCCAGACACACCAAAGACGTGCGCCGGGGCCGTCAGCAGACCACGAACCGGCGCGATGGATACCTGCGCGCATGTGGCATAGCAGCCCGGATTGGCGATGCGCCGCGCTTCACTCAGTGCGCGCCGACCATTCAATTCCGGCAGCCCATATATCCAGCCATCATCAAACCGGTGATCTGCAGAGAGGTCGACCAGCAAGGTTCCTGGAGAGATTTCGTCGATAGCGGCAACAAACGGTGCGGCGACACCATTGGGCATGGCCAGAATGACGGCATCGGCCCCGCGCTCCGCGACCGCTTGCGCATCCAGGGCTTCAAATGTCAGATCGCCGGAAAATTCAGGTGCCATATCGGACACGGCCTGCCCGGCCAGCTCGCGTGAACTTGCGAAGGCGAGCTCCATGTCGGGGCGATTGGCGATTATGCGCAATAACTCACGCCCTGTATGACCACGTGCACCGACCAGACCAACGCGCAACGTCATGATTTCAGCGTCGCTGGCAGTGCAGCGATCCTTTCAATGCGTGTTTGCATGTCAGCCATTTCGTCATCTCCGGTCCAGAATACGATCCAGTCGCCACGTTTGACCGCGCCATCGCAGGCATCAAAATAAAAACTGTTGATCGGATTGCTGGCGCGTGATCGCCAATAGAGACGCGGTGCGTGCTCCATGAGCTGTGCCCACACGGCGCGTGCCAGACCTTCGCCTTTGGCGTCGTCCAGAACGGCAAATTTGTCGAGATAGGGCGCACCTTCGATTTCCGACAAAATTGCCGCAGCGCGATATCGTTCGGTAATGACCGCGCCTTTGAAATCGAGCGCGTCCCAATACCCATCGACAATCGGACGCTCAAAGGCGCGTTCAATCAATTCCGTTAAACGGGCCGCATCTATGTCGGATTTGGCTTCGAGAAAATCAATGCGCTCACCGCGTCGAACCAGCGTGCCGGCGCCAGCATGAGTAAAGAGCTCCTTGGCAAGCTCTTCAGGCCGGGTGATCGACACCGAACTCGACAGGGGCAGATCGTCCAGCAGATGCTTGATTTCGATCATTTTGACCCGCATGCCGCCTGCGACCCATTCGGCCTTCATCAGATCGTCGAACTCCGATGCCAGATTGACGGTCGACAACACATCGCCGTCTTCGTCCAGAAGAGCACCTGTTTCGGTCAGAAAAATGATTTTGAACGGCTGAAGCTCATGAACCAGGGCGCGAACAGCAGAATCGGCATTGATATTGATCGGACGCCCATCAGATGTCTCGCCAATACATGCCACGATGGGCGCTTCGCCTCCGCGCATGGCCGCATCAATCATCATCTGACGAACCCCGGTGGGCGAACCAACCCGGCCATAAACCGCCTCGTCGAGTGCTTCGGCCTCGAACACGCCCGATGGAATCGCCGCCGCGCGACCGCCAGCGGCCCGCACGGCATCAACCAGCGCCAGATTTAGCTCGGTCAAGGTATCGCGAATGATCGGCATCGCGGCTTCCGGTGTGACCCGCAATCCATCGACACGGTCCTTGCCAAAACCGGCCTTGGTCAGTGCGGCATCGAGCTGCGGTCCGCCGCCATGAACCACGACAGGGGTGAGACCTACCGTTTGCAAAAATGACAGAGCCGCCGCGAGCCCTTCAATATCGTCGCGAATGACAGCACCGCCAATCTTGACGACCGCGAAACGCGACTGATCAACGTGTGAAAACCGGTTCAGATATTCGCGTATCTCCTTGCCATCGCGCATATGCGAGAGCAGTTGGACAATGGTCTGACGAACGGCGGTGTTTTCGGCCATCCCGGCCTATTGCCCCGACTGGTGTGACAAGGCTTCCATTATTGCCTTTTGAACATGAAGCCGGTTTTCAGCTTCGTCGATGCCCAGAAATGCAGGACTGTCGACGACCGCATCGGCAATCTTCACATTACGGCGCATCGGCAGGCAGTGACTGACGCAAGCATTGTCGGTCATCGCCATTTTGCGCTCATCAATCATGAAGTCTGCGCCCTTGGCCCGGTAGGCGGCTTCGCCGCCCCAGTTGCCATAGAAGGGTAAGGCGCCCCAGCTTTTGGCATAGACAGCATCCGCACCGGAATAAGCGGCCTCGACATCTGTCGTCACTATGACCGAGCCGCCCTGCTCGGCAGCAAAACGGGATGCGGCATCCATATAACGGTCATCCAGACGATACACCGGGTCAGGCACAAGCATGCGAACATTCATGCCGAATTTTGACGCAATCAACAGAGCCGAATTGGCCACAGCAGTGTTCAGAGGTTTGGGATGCGGCACCCATGTCAGCAGGAATTCCTTGCCGCGCACATCACCCATTCTTTCCTGAAGGGCCAGCATCAAAGCGAGTTCCTGACAGGGATGGACGATGGTTTCCATGTTGATCACAGGCACGGTCGCGTGTTTGGCGAATGCTGTAATCATCGGGTCTTCGCGCTCTGTTTGCCAATTCTCGAATTTTGGAAAACACCGGATCGCAATCAGGTCCACATAGCGCGACAGGACGCGCGCGGCTTCGCGAACATGCTCTTCGGCATCGCTGTCCATGACCGTGCCGTCGGAGAATTCCATCGGCCAGGTCGCGCCCTTGGCGTCCAGAACAATGGCGTGGCCACCCAATTGCTGCGCGCCGACATCAAAGGAGGTTCGCGTTCTCAAGGACGGGTTGAAAAAGAGCAGCGCAATCGACTTGCCTTTCAGGGACGCGCAGGACGCGCCGGCTTTCAGGGCACGTGCGCGATCAAGAAGCGCCTGCAACTCGCCCCTGCTCCAGTCTTCTGTCGATATAAAATGCCGCATGATTGTGGAGTCCCGCCCAAACCCCGGAGCTGTTTTCCGGATGACCAACAGTCTAGGGGCAGATAGTGCCACTCGAAAAGGCCAATGCACCCAAGATTTTCGGGCTATGGCAGTTGGCGAAAGGCACGCTTTGCGGACAAGTGGGTTTTCTAAACGATCAAGTCATGCGACATCTCGGACATGTCGTTACTCGCTGTGATCCCTGCCCGCTACGGCTCGACGCGCTTCCCGGGCAAACCTCTTGTTGAAATTTCTGGTCGCCCGATGATCGAGCGGGTCTGGCGATTGACCATGGCCGCGCCCGGTGTCGACAGAACGGTGGTTGCAACCGATGACACCCGCATCCACGAGGCTGTGACAGCCTTTGGCGGCGAGGCCGTGATGACATCCGACGATTGCCGCAATGGGACCGAGCGTGCACTGGATGCCGCTGAACGGCTTGGCGGTGATTTCGATATTGTCGTCAACGTTCAGGGCGATGCTGTCCTGACACCGCCCTGGGTGATCGGAGCCGTCGCGCAAACCATGCGTGGTGATCCCGCGCTTGCCATGGCGACACCAGCTGTGCGGATGAGCAAGGGTACCGAAGACAAGTTTCGCGCAACAAAGGCCAAGGGCGATGTTGGCGGTACAACGGTCGTTTTCGATAAAGCCATGAATGCGCTTTATTTTTCCAAGTCCGTCCTACCTTTTCAGCGCCACCCCGAAGCCGGGACACCGGTCTGGCAGCATATCGGGCTTTATGGATACCGGATGGAAACCCTGCGCCAGATCGTTGCCCTGGAGCCCTCCCCGCTGGAGCGCGCTGAGAGTCTGGAGCAATTGCGCGCCCTGGAAAACGGTATTCCAATCCGTGTTGTTGAAACGGATTATCGGGGCCGCTCGGCCTGGTCGGTCGATGCCCCGGATGACGCCAAAATGGTTGAGAGCATTATAGCACGTGAAGGCGAACTGGTCTGATGACGCGGCTTATCCTGGCGCGGCATGGCAATACTTTCGAGCCCGGCGAGACACCGGTCTGGGTCGGCGCCAATGAAGATTTACCACTGGCCAGAAAAGGTCTTGAGCAGGCCCAGGCACTCGGACGCGCCTTGTGCGACGCTGACGCGCGTCCCGCCCACATTATTTCTGGACCCTTGAAACGGACACGCCGCGCCGCTGAAATCGTTCAATCCCTGACCGAAACCGGTGGCACGATTGAGATCGATGAGCGTTTGAAAGAGATCGACTATGGCAGCTGGGGCGGGCGTTCGGATGATGAAATCACCGCAAGCTGGGGTGAAGTTGCGATCACCAATTGGCGCGAGAAGAACATCCGGCCTGAAGGCGCTGACTGGTCTCCAGCCGAATGTGAGATAGAATCCCATGTTGACGCGGTTCTGGGTGATGCGTTGAAACGCGACGGTGTGGTTCTGATTGTCACGTCCAACGGCATCCTGCGCTATTTCCATAAGGCGATGGGCTTTCAAGGCGATGCCAAGGTCAAAACCGGCCATGTCTGCGGGGCGCAAATCGTTGAAACCGGTCTGGAGCCACTGTTCTGGAATCATGATCCGGTTGCCGGTCTGCCACCGATGGCCAAGCCCTGATGGCGGGCCCCCTCACCGGAATCCGCGTGATAGAGCTGGCCGGAATTGGCCCGGCACCGATGGCGGGACAGCTCCTGGCTGATCTGGGCGCAGATGTGATCAGCATTGATCGCCGCGCAGAAGATCGCATGCCGCAACGCCCCAAAGATGCCAATCGTCGCGGCAAACGCTCCATTGTCCTGAATTTGAAAGAAGCCGACGCCGTCAATATTCTGCTCAAACTCTGCGAAACTTCCGACATGATGTTTGAGGGCTTTCGCCCCGGTGTGGCCGAACGTTTGGGCGTCGGACCGGACAGCGCATTGAACGCCAATCCCGCCCTGGTTTATGGCCGACTGACCGGATGGGGACAGGATGGTCCGCTCAGCGCCAGGGCCGGTCATGACATTAACTACATTGCCCTTTCGGGCGCACTGGCAGCGATTGGCGGGCCTGAACGCCCACTCCCGCCCATCAATCTAGTTGGCGATTATGCGGGCGGCTCACTCGTTCTGATTGTTGGCATGCTGGCCGCCCTTGTTCGGGCGCGCGCAACCGGTCAGGGCGAAATTGTTGATGCGGCCATGACCGAAGGGTCGGCCGCGATCATGAGCCTGATCCATTCCTTGATGGCATCGGGCCTGTGGACTGAAAAACGCGACGCCAATCTGATTGATGGCGGCGCTCCCTTTTATCGCACCTATCGAACACGCGACGGTCAATTCATGGCCGTTGGTGCGATTGAAGGACAGTTTTTTGCCGAGTTGCTGGATCGTTTGGGGCTGGATCCCAAATGGATCGATCACCAGCATGACCAATCGCAATGGTCTGAAATGACTGCGCTATTCGTTGACACCTTCGGTCAGAAAACACGGTCTGAATGGGAAATTGTGTTTGATGGCAGTGATGCCTGCGTCAGTCCGGTCCTGACCATGAGCGAAGCACCGGGCCATCCGCACAACCGGGCCCGCAGGAGCTTTGTCGAGCGCGATGGCTTCGCGCAGCCTTCACCCGTGCCGCGCTTTACCCATGCCCCGGCGGAGTTGGGCCGAGGCGCATATTTTACCGGCGAAGATACCCAAGCCTTGCTGAAAGAGATTGGCTATTCTGAACAAGAAGTTGAAGGTTTTTTGACGGGCGGAATTGCAGGACAAAGCCAATGAGTGAGGCCATTGTCATTTTGGGTGCCGGTCAGGCGGGCGCACAATTGGCGGACTCGTTGCGCCGCGAAGGCTTTGCAGGCCCGATCACATTGGTCGGCGACGAGGTTGACCCGCCCTATCAACGACCACCTCTGTCGAAAACCTATCTGATGGGGACGTTCGACGCGGCGCGATTGCCGCTGCGCGCTGACGCTTTCTATAGCGAGCGCGACGTCGATTTACGACTGAGTGTACGCGCGGAAGCCATTGATCGTACAGCAAAAACCGTTCGTCTCTCCGATGGCGAAACGTTGAAATATGAGGCGCTCATTCTCGCGACAGGAACGCGCGTTCGCGTGCCACCCATTCCGGGTGTGGAGAGCAGCCGGGTTTTTTCATTGCGCTCTGTCGCCCATTCTGAAGCCATCAAAACGGCATTGGAAACGGCCCAAAATGTCGTAGTCATCGGCGGTGGTTTCATCGGTCTGGAAACCGCAAGTGCGGCCAATACAATGGGAAAATCGGTTGTCGTGATCGAAGCTGTTGATCGGTTGATGCAGCGCGCCGTTGGCGCACCGGTTTCGAAATTCTTTCACGATCTGCATGCAAAAAATGGCGTCGAGCTGATCTATTCGGCTCGGGTCGCTGAGATTTCCGATGACGGCAATCAATCGCGCGTCCAGCTGGAGGACGGGCGGGCATATCCGGCCGATCTGATCATTCTGGGCGCAGGCGTCATCCCCAATCAGGAGATCGCGGAGACCTGCGGGCTGGCCTGCAGCAACGGAATCGACGTCGATGTCTTCTGTCAGACCAGCGACCCTGATATTTATGCCATCGGGGATATCTCCAATCATCCATGCGCGCTGACCGGTCGGCAATTGCGCCTCGAGTCGGTCCAGAACGCGACGGATCAGGCCCGCGCCTTGGCCAAAACCCTGACCGGCAATCGGACACGCTATGAGGCCGTGCCGTGGTTCTGGTCGGATCAATATGATGTAAAATTGCAAATGGCTGGCCTGTCAGAGGGCCATGACGCATTTGTCATTCGTGGCGAAGAAAACTCTCGGAGTTTCTCAGTCTTTTACTTTAGATCCGGTCGTCTTTTGGCCGTTGATTCGATCAATGCGCCGGCCGATCATATGGCGGCACGAAAAATCCTCGCCAAGGTTGATCCGGACCTGTCCCCGGAACAGGCCGCGGATAAAGAATTCGATCTGAAAACCGCGATGCGCTGATTATACCCGGCCCGTAACCGGCACCAGGGCACCGGTCATGGCGCGCGCATTTTCGGACGCCAGAAACAGCACGACTTCAGCCAGATCGTCCGGTGAGACCCAATCGCCCGGATCGGCATCGGGCATGTCGGCGCGATTTTGAGGCGTGTCGATGATGGACGGCAAAACGGCGTTCACATTCAGATTGGACGCCTTGGTTTCTTCGGCCAATGCCTCGGTCAACCGCATCACGCCGGATTTTGACGCCGCATAGGCACCCATGCCCATTCCGGCCTTGATGGCGCCCGCCGCTCCGACATTGACGATGCGGCCAGACCCGCTGTCCTTGAGAGCCG
>CAXBKM010000064.1:0-9294 GCA_963976265.1 uncultured Maricaulaceae bacterium | reverse complement strand
TCGGCATCGCGCTGCGCCAAATAATCATTGACCGTCACAACATGTACGCCCTTGCCGGTCAGGGCATTGAGATAAACCGGAAGGGTCGCGACCAGCGTCTTGCCTTCACCGGTTTTCATCTCGGCAATGGCGTTGTTGTGCAGGACAATCCCGCCGACCATCTGGACGTCGAAATGGCGCAGTCCCAAACTCCGCTTGGAGGCCTCGCGAACAATGGCGAAAGCTTCTGGAAGCAGGGCATCGAGCGTCTCGCCATCTTCATGGCGCTTGCGGAATTCGTCGGTCTTGGCCGCCAGCTCGGTGTCGGTCAGTTTCGCGAACTCGTCTTCATAGGCGTTGATCCGGTCAACCGTGCCCTGGTATTTCTTGACCAGGCGGTCGTTCGAGGTTCCGAAAACTTTGCGGACGATAGAAAGCATGGATGACCCTGAGAACTACTGGTAGAACGTGCTGGCAAGTTGAACACGCGCTAGACATTATGGTTGCTGCCGCGACCGGAATGAGTGCTTGGCTGACTTAAGGATGGCCGGAAACGGTGTCAATGAGACCTGTGTGCGCAAGGCGTGTGCCAGCTATGAGGAATCGACGCGAAATGAGGCCCGTAATATTCGTGAATTTGGCGCTAGCCGCCATCGTCCTGTTGGCGTGCAGCCCGACAGAACCGGTCGCAGAGCCGCGACAGAGCACGGCGCGCACCCCTGCCGAGCCAATTGAAGACCCGGTCGTCGCGCGCGTCGGCGATACCTTCATCCACCAGTCGGACGTGATAGCCGAAGCATTGGCGCAGCGCGCGATCGGCAATGGTGAAACCCTTTTGCCCAATGATCCGGTCTTTGAACAAATCGCGGAAGAATTGGTTGATCAGCGCCTGCTTGCCATGGAAGCGCGTCGTCGCGGGCTGGAAAACAATCCTGTCGCGCGTGAGCGTTTGGCCATCGCAGAGGAGCGAATTCTGGGCAATGTGCTTCTGGAAACCGTCATCGATGAAGCCGTGACCGAAGACGCGATAACGCGTGTCTATAACGAACAGGCATCCTTGAGCGGTCGCAGTGACGAGGTGCGTGCGCGCCATATCCAGGTTGAAACACGCGAAGAAATTGATGCGGTTATGGCCCAGTTGGAGTCCGGTGCTGACTTTGCCGAGCTAGCGGTGCTCTACAGCGAAGATCTCGCAACCCAGATGCAGGGTGGAGATTTGGGTTTCTTTTCGCGTCAGAGTGTCTTGCCCGCGTTTTCGAGCGTCGCCTTTTCGCTATCGGTCGGTGAGGTGTCCGAACCGTTTGAATCACCCTCGGGCTGGCATGTCATGCGGGTCGATAGTCGCCGTGCAGCAGAAACACCCGAACTGGCCGAAGTGCGTCCGGGCATTGTCCGCTTTCTGACATTTGAGCAGATCGAAAACCTGGTGCGCTCGTTAAGGGAAACAACCGAGATTGAACGTTTTGAATGGGTCGACCCCGAACTGGATCGTGAAACCGATGGCACCCCTGAGCCCGACACGCCCGAAGCCGTTGAGTAGGGCCATGTTAACCGTGTTCCTGAACCGGGAATTAAGGGAGATTGGCTAAGGTCATGGACAAACCGGTTTTGTATGTAGCCGCTTGCGCGCTACTCGATGCCGACAGGCGCGTGCTGATTGCCCAGCGTCCGGTCGGAAAGGCAATGGCGGGTTTGTGGGAATTTCCCGGCGGCAAAATCGAAGCCGGGGAGACGCCAGAAGCGGCGGTCATGCGCGAATTGCGCGAGGAATTGGGAGTAGAGCCATGCGAACGATGTCTGCATCCCTTCGCGTTTGCGTCGCACGATTATCCGGACTTTCATCTGTTCATGCCGCTTTTTGTGTGTCGGCAATGGGACGGGTTTCCCGATCCCAGGGAAGGTCAGACGCTCAAATGGGTGCGACCGGAAAAACTCAAGGATTACGACATGCCAGCCGCCGATTTGCCGCTGGCCGCCGAATTGCGCGACCGGCTTTATCGGTAAAGGCGTTTCTGGCCGATGAGGCCGGTGCAACGAGTATTGAATATTCGATTATCGCGGTGCTTGTTTCCATCGGGGCGGTTGCAGCCCTGACGCTGATCGGTCCACAGTTGTTGGCCATGTTCCAACAGGCCGGCGCGCCGCTTTAGCCGCCTGCTTTCTCGCCCGCAGACATTTCCCTGGTGCCAAGCGCATCTGCCAATCTGACCGTTGCCGAGCCCGGCCGTTTCGGCCTGGGTTGATCGGGATGCGGGGCCCAGCCGGCCGCATGAACAATCTCGAAGGTGGCGCGAATGCGCCCGTCCGGATCGCTGAACCGTTCCGCGTAGATTTCTGCGGCGCGCAGAAAAAGCGCTTTTGTACCCGGTGTTCTTGGGCGCTCAGCCAGGATGCTTGTTTCACCCATGCCGCGCAGATCATGCATCAGGGCAAAGGCATTGTCGTAGCGCACCGTCATGCGGTCCACATCGGCGACGGGGAGTGCAAAACCGGCACGCTGCAAGAGTTGCGACATATCCTGCGCATCCGCAAAGGGTGAGACGCGTGCGCTCACGCCGCCGGTGATTTCGACCTCCGCTGCCATCAGGGATTGGCGCAATTCTGTCAGGCTCGCGCCGCCAATCAGGGCAGCGGCGAAAAAACCGTCCGGTTTCAGTGCACGATTGATTTGTATGAGTGTGCCGGGCAAATCATTGGCCCAATGCAGGCCAAGAGGCGCGAGTACCAGATCGACGCTCTCATCACGGATCGAAAGCGCCTCTTCATCCATGGCGAGTTTCAGACCTGACATGGTTGATGAGATACGCGGCGAAAGATCGCTTTCGATCAATGCGCCGATTTTGGCCGACAATGCTGGATTGCTTGCCCGCGCCCGCCCGACAAGGCCGGCCCCGCCCAAAGCGAGCGCCAGCGGGAAATCACGCACAATCGGTTCGAGCCGATCAAGTAGGTCCCCGATCGCGCGCTCCACCAGAAAGTTGTAGTCTGTCAAACTGCCAGCGGCGCGGTTACGCCGCTGGCGAAGCAGCGCGCGGTCAAATATCCGGGGAGGGCTGGTTGAAGACATGGTCGAGATATGGCCCGACTGGGTGGGGAAGAAAAGCCGTTGATGCGGTAGCCGACCTGATCTGGCCGCCTGTTTCACCGCTCAGCGATCAACCCGTCTCTGCGCCTGGCCTGGTCGATGCGCGAGCCTGGGCGCAAATCGATTTCCTCGATGCCCCCTGGTGCCGCGCGTGCGGTTTCCCGTTTCAGTACGATGCCGGAGAGGTGGTTTGTGCAGCCTGCGCGGCGCGGCCGCCAAGCCTCGAAACTGTGCGCTCTGTCTTTGCCTATGGCGACGACAGTCGACAATTAATTCTCGATTTCAAACATGGTGGGCGCACCGATGCCCTAAAACAGTTTGGCCGCTGGATGGCGCGCAGCGGCGCGGACGCTCTCGACGGCGCCGATATCATCATACCTGTTCCGCTTCATCACAGGCGCTTGTTCACGCGGCGCTACAACCAGTCGGCCCTGTTGGGCCAGACCCTCGCGCGGGAGACAGGGATTGGCTTCGATGCCGGAATTTTGAAACGCTCCAAAGCGACGCCAACGCAGGGCGGGCGTTCTGCGCGCGGTCGAAAGCGCAATGTGGCGGGCGCATTCCAGGTCCGACGCACAGCAAAACCGTTCATCGCCGCAAAACGGCTGGTTCTGGTCGATGATGTCATGACGACCGGCGCGACCCTGGAAGCGTGTGCACGAACGCTTTTGCGTGCAGGTGCAAAAAAAGTGAACGCCGTGACATTGTCGCGCGTTGTAAGACCTGTTGATACGCTTACATAAAGGGTCAATCACCATCTTCGACCAAAAAGGGAAATGAGTTATGGCGAAAGTCACCATCTATACGCGCGCCATGTGTGGGTACTGCCATCGCGCCGTAAAGCTGCTGGAATCCAAGAATGTCGACTTCAAAGAGATAGATGCCGGATTTGATGCCGAAAAGCGCAAGGAAATGATCCAGCGTTCGGGCGGCGGGTCGACCTATCCGCAGGTCTTCATTGGCGATGTGCATATTGGCGGCTCTGATGATTTGTCACGGCTGGAGCGCAAGGGCGAACTCGACGCCATGCTGGCGGCCGCATGACAAGAATGATCGCAGGTCTGGTGCAGATGCGGTCGGGCACAGATCCGGCGCGCAATCTGACCGATGCCTGCAATTTAATTCGCGAAGCGGCAGGGCGAGGCGCGACATTTATCGCGACACCGGAAACCACGCATCTGGTTCAAAAAGACGCCGAAGCCATATTTCCAGTTTTGAAAACACAGGATGAGGACCCGGCGCTGCCGGTTTTTGCTGATCTCGCGAAAGAACTGGGCATCGATCTTCTGATCGGATCAATGGCGTTCAAAATCGGAGATCGCAAGGCGGTCAACCGGTCGCTTTTGTTTGCACGCAATGGGTCGCTGATCGCCCACTATGACAAGGCTCACATGTTTGATGTCGGTCTGGGCGCAGGCGAAACCTACAGCGAATCCACGCATTATCAGGCTGGTGACCACCTCGTCGTCACCGACATGGCTGATGCGAGGCTTGGGCTGTCGATCTGCTATGATCTGCGTTTTGCCTATCTCTATCGACGCCTTGCGCAGGCAGGCGCTCAGATCATCACGGCACCCTCCGCCTTTACCGTGCCGACCGGCCGTGCGCACTGGGAGGTGCTGATCCGGGCGCGCGCCATCGAAACCGGGTCATATATTTTGGCGCCCGCGCAGGGTGGCTTGCATGACGATGGTCGCAAGACGTGGGGTCATTCGATGATCGTTGGCCCGTGGGGCGAAATTGTTGCTGCGCTCGACGACAACGCGCCGGGAATTCTGACAGCCTCGCTCAACCTTGATAAGGTGGCTGAAGCGCGTCGACGCATTCCTGCGCTGACGCATGATCGCGATTTGGTTGGACCATGATCCGCTACGCCCTCAAATGTTCTGGCGAGCATGAATTCGAGGCCTGGTTTTCCAGTTCGTCGGCCTATGATGATCAGGTCGCGTCCGCCCTGATTGAATGCCCGTTATGCGGTGATACGAAAATCAGCAAGGCGATCATGTCTCCAAATGTCGCATCGCCAAAAAAGCGCGAAGCTTCGGGTCAGACCATGATGATGGAAATGGCCGGCAAAGTTCAGGCTCATATCCGCGAGAAATTTGATTATGTCGGTGACAAATTCGCGACCGAGGCCCGCGCCATGCATGAAGGCGACAAGCCCCATCGCGACATTTATGGCGAGACAACGCCTGCAGAAAGCAAAGCCCTGATCGAGGATGGCGTGCCGTGTACGCCGCTACCGCCCGCTCTGGCACCAGTGCCGGACAAGAAGGTGAATTAGGCGGCTTTGCTGGCGCTCAACAGATAATTCACGCTGGGATCGCCATTGATTGAAAACTGGTCGTTCAGCGGATTATAGCCCACGCCAACCGCCGGGCTGACGTCAAAGGTTTGCTCGCGCAGGACGCGGTACACCTCTTCCGGTTTTACCAGTTTGGAGAAACGGTGCGTGCCGCGCGGTAGCCAGCCCATCACCCATTCAGCGCCGAAAATCGCCAGCGCGAAGGCTTTCGAGGTTCGGTTGATCGAACCGACAATCATCATCCCGCCCGGTTTGACCAGCCTGGCGCAGTCGGTGAGGAATTGTTCGGGTTCAGCGACATGCTCCACGACTTCCAGATTGAGAACGACATCAAAAAGCGGCTCGCCGCTTTCCAGCAATTGCTCAGCCGTGCCGCACCGGTAGTCGATCTCGAGGTTGTGCTCCCCGGCGTGAACCATGGCGGTTTTTATGTTGGCTTCTGCGGCATCGACGCCCGTCACTGATCCGCCCAGGCGTGCCATGGGTTCGGCAATCAAACCGCCGCCACAGCCAATGTCGAGAATCCGCAGGCCCGACAGTGGTTTGTCACCGGGTTTGCGATCGAAATGGGCCAGAATCTGGTCGCGAATATAGGTCAGGCGCGCAGGATTGAATTTGTGCAGGGGCTTGAATTTTGAGTCCGGATCCCACCATTCGGCTGCCATGGCCGAGAATTTTGCGACCTCATCAGGATCAATCGACGGGCTGGTGAGTTCATCAGGGGCAGTATGGGCAGCCATGACATCATCCTTGGTTTCAGCATTGCGCGTCAGCGTCTGCCGTAATATGGCCCCGCTTGACAGGCTTATCGAGTTTTCAGACCAGCGACTTACAGTCGCGACCTGAATTGAACGTACCATAAACCGCAGCGAGGGAGCGGAAATGGTTGATATCGTCATGAAATTTGGCGGCACATCAGTCGCCAATATCGAGCGCATTCGTGCGTCCGCAGCGCTTGTTGCTGCCGAAGCCGCGCTCGGACATTCCGTGGCGGTCGTTGTTTCGGCAATGGCGGGCGAGACGGATCGCCTGATCGGTCTGGCCGAAGCGCTGGGCGGCGGACTGGGCGAGGATGAGAGCGATGTCATCCTGTCATCGGGCGAACAGGTCAGCTCTGCCCTCATGGCATTGGCCCTCAAGGAGCAGGGCTTGAAGGCGCAATCATTTCAAGCCTGGCAGTCAGCGATCCATGTTGACGGTCCGCCCGGTGCGGCGCGAATAACCGGCTTTGACTTGCAGGTCGTTGAAGCGGTGGCCGATACCGGTGTAATCCCGGTTTTTGCCGGATTTCAGGGCATTGATGCGGCGGGACGTGTTCGCACGCTGGGGCGCGGTGGAACCGATTTGTCAGCGGTCGCGATTGCAGCGGCCCTGAAGGCACAATGCGACATCTACACCGATGTCGATGGCGTTTACACGACCGACCCGCGTATTGAGCCGGGGGCTCAGCGCATTCGCACGATCAGTCATGACGAGATGCTCGAATTGGCGGCCCAGGGCGCCAAGGTTCTGCAAACGCGCTCTGCCGAAATGGCCAAGGCCCGCAATGTGCCCCTGCGCGTCTTGTCGAGCTTTGCCGATACCGGAAAAGCGGTGGGCACAACGGTCAAGGACGCCAGTCAGATTGCGGAGCGCCGGATTGTTTCAGGTGTGGCCTATACCCGCGATCAGGCCCGTATCGGATTGCTGGGCGCGTCCGACAAGCCGGATGTGGCGGCGGAGATTTTCGGCGCCCTGTCAGATGCTGATATTGGTGTCGACATGATCGTTCAGGGCCGCGCGCGGGATGCCGGAACGGTGAATATCGAATTTACCGTGGATCGGCGTAATCTTGATCGTGCTATGATCGTCATGGAAACCGCTCATGGCGGCGCGCGCGAGATCGCCCATGATACCGATTTGGCCAAGGTTTCCGTTGTCGGGCTTGGCCTCAATCGGCGCGCCGATGTGGCGCGGATATTGTTTAAGGCCTTGGGAGAAAAGGGGATCGACGTCAAAGTGATCGCAACATCTGAAATCCGGATCAGTGCACTGATTGCCAATGATGCCGTCGAGATGGCCGTTCGGGCGCTCCATTCGGCCTATGGGCTTGATGACGCTCTGGAGGCTCGCTGAGCATGGCGATGGATGATCGCATAACACCGGGGCCAAGGCGTCTTCTGGCGCGCCTGCGCGCATTGATGGCGGCGCGCGAGGATGCTCAGGAGCGCCTCGATCACCTGACCGAGATGATTGCCCAGGAAACCGGCGCTGATGTGTCTTCGATTTATCTGGCGCGGCGCAGTGGCGCGCTGGAATTGTGCGCAACGCATGGTCTGGCCGCGGAAGCGGTCCATACGACCAAATTGCAGCGCCATGAAGGTCTGGTCGGGCTCGTTGCCCGCCGCGCACGACCCCTCGCTGTTGCCGATGCGCCCAGCCACCCCGCCTTCGCCTATCGCCCCGAGACAGGCGAGGATGTGTTCAAGTCTTTCGTTGGTGTGCCCATCCTGCGCGGTGGTCGTCTGGTCGGCGTTCTGACCAGCCAGACCAAAGCATCGCGGGAAACCGGCGATGACGAGATTGAGACCCTGCAGACAGTCGCCATGATCCTGGCCGAAATCGTTGCATCGGGTGATGTGATTGCGGCCGAAGACCTGGCCGGTCTCGATATGCGTCCCAGCAAGGCTGAACGCTTTCAGGGCGGCGCTTTTTCGTCGGGATTGGCGATTGGCGTCGCCCATGTTCACGAACCCCATGTAACATCGACGCGGTTGATCGCTGAAGACCCGGACGCGGAAATGCTGCGGCTTGATACGGCCATCGGTGAGTTGCGGCGCGGCATCGACAATATGATGGACTCCGGTCGTTTGCCCTTCGGTGGACCGACCCGCGACGTGCTGGAAGCCTATCGCATGTTCGCCCATGATCGCGGCTGGCTCGACAAGCTGCATGATGCCGTGCGCCAGGGCCTGACCGCCGAAGCGGCCGTGGAACGTGTGCGCAACGAACACCGCGCACGCCTGATGCAGGCCAAGGATCAGCACTTCCGCGAGCGGCTGCATGATCTCGAAGATCTCGCCAGCCGTTTGTTGCGCCATCTCGACGGCGGAGGCGGTAGCCTGTCCGCTGCTCTGCCGGAAAACGCCATCCTGTTTGCACGCAGTATTGGTCCGGCGGAATTGCTCGACTATGACCGCGCAAGGCTGAAAGGCGTGGCGCTTGAGGAGGGCTCGGCGTCCAGCCATGCGGCGATTGTTGCCAAGGCGCTTGACCGGGTCGAGCCCGGCGACCCCGTTATTCTTGATGGTGAGTTCGGGCTGGTTCATATCCGCCCCTCGCCAGAAGTTTCAGACACCTATGCCGAGCGTGAGCAGGCGCTCAACCAACGTGCAAAAGCCTACGCCAAGCTGCGGACTGCGCCGTCCGTAACCGCCGACGGGGTCCCTTTTGAGCTTCATCTCAATGCAGGCCTGTTGATTGAGATGACGCGCCTGGACGAAACTGGCGCACATGGGATCGGGCTGTTTCGGACCGAATTCCAGTTCATGGTCGCCGACACATTGCCCCGATTGAGTGAGCAGGCTGAGCTCTACAAGGCGGTGATGGATGCAGCCGGTGACAAGCCGGTCGTATTCCGAACGCTGGACCTTGGGGGTGACAAGGTCACGCCGTTCGCGCCGTCAATGCGCGAGCCTAATCCGGCGCTGGGCTGGCGCGCCATCCGCATGGGCCTCGACCGGCCTGGCCTGCTTCGCTACCAATTGCGAGCCCTGCTCCTGGCGGCCGGGACACGCCCGCTCAACGTGCTCTTTCCCATGATTGCGACACCGTGGGAGTTCAAGGCCGCCAAGGACATGTTGATGCGTGAAGTCGATTTTGCGCGATCACGCGGTCATGACGTGCCTGTTGAGGTCAATGCCGGCATCATGCTCGAAACGCCCGG
>CAXBKM010000063.1:0-9358 GCA_963976265.1 uncultured Maricaulaceae bacterium | reverse complement strand
GCGCCGCGCTGATGTCGAAATACATCTCGGTCCAACCGAGTTCCGCTTGCTGGATTATATGATGCAGCATCCGGGTCGCGTATTCTCCCGCGAGCAATTGCTCGATGCGGTTTGGGGCTCGGATGTCTATGTCGAGGCGCGTACAGTGGATGTTCATATCGGTCGCCTGCGCAAGGCCCTGAAGGATCAAAGCGGCAAGGAGCCGATCCGTACAGTCCGGTCTGCCGGATATTCGCTCGACCCGGACGCGGCTGGTGCCTAACGCGTATGTCGGTACAAAAAGACGGGCGATCCTGCTAATGCAGAACCGCCCGTTTCAGTGTCGAGCTCTATTGGCAACGAAAAGCTAGAAGTTCACACGCCGCGTCGCGGCAATAGCATCCAGCGCGGCTTTGGCATCGGATGTCCGGCGACGGCGCTTCTGCTGGGGCTGGTAAGCCATTTCGGCATGGGCCTCGCAATAGGCATCACCGGGACTGGATTTTCGGCCGCAGAAGCGGAAGTCACCGGTAGACGGATCACCCAATGGCCATTTGCACATCGAGTCTTTCAAGGTCAGCACCGTGGCGAATTCCCCATTGGGCAGAGGCGCCGCCTCGAGCACCTTGGCCGGTGCCGCGGCCGGTTCTGTCCGCGCCGTGACGCGCGGTTTGGCGGGCCGTGATGGCGCGCGTGTGCGGGCCGGTGCGGCAGCAGGACGACGCGGTGGACGTGACGGTGTCGCGCGGCCTGACAGGCCCAGACGGTGGACTTTACCAATCACGGCGTTGCGGGTAACACCGCCCAGCTGCTTGGCAATCTGGCTTGCAGAATGTCCTTCAGCCCATAATTTCTTCAGGTCTTCGACGCGGTCATCGGTCCAGGCCATGCTCAATCTCCCTCCATCGACAGGTTGTCGCCACAACAATTAGTAGGTCAAACCGGTCAAATGTCCATATCTAGTGCCGTTCGCTAGATACAGTAGCCAGAGCTTTGAGGGACACAAGCCGTCTGACTGATTCGCCTGTGGAAAGATGATTCGTTTTGCAGTGGCTATGTGCGCATTGCGGGTCTCGCCTGTCGTGCAGGATCATGCTAGCTGCGGAGTCATGACGACTCCAACACATCCAAATCCGCCTGCGCCGCGCGCCATCGGTCGTATCAACGGGCTGGGTCTGTGGACGCTTTATCGCAAGGAAGTTCACCGCTTTCTGAAAGTCGCCATGCAAACCGTGCTCGCGCCGGTCGCAACGACCTTGCTGTTCATCACGGTATTTGTCCTGGCATTTGGCGACCGACGTCCCAGCGTGGAAGGCGTGCCCTTCGCCGAATTTCTGGCACCGGGATTGATCCTGATGGGCGTGCTCAACAATGCATTTGCCAATTCGTCCTCCTCGCTTCTGGTTTCGAAGGTTCAGGGCAATACGGTCGACTTCCTGATGCCACCCCTGTCATCGGCAGAGCTGGCGGCGGCGTTTATCGGCGGCGCCATAACGCGCGGCGTCGTCGTTGGCGGGGCAACCGCCCTGTTCCTCATGTGGTTTATCGACCTGTCGCTTTATTCGATCTGGGCCACACTCTTTTTCGGCTTTGGCTCGGCGATGATGCTGGGCATGGTCGGTGTTATCGGGGGTGTGTGGGCTGAGAAATTCGACCATTTATCGGTCGTCACGAACTTCATTATCATGCCGCTGACATTTCTGTCTGGCACGTTTTACTCGGTTTCGATCCTGCCCGAGCCCTTCCAGACGCTGAGCCATTTTAATCCGTTCTTCTACATGATTGACGGCTTTCGCTATGGGTTCACAGGTCATGCCGACGGCAATGTCTTGATCGGCGTGGCCATCGTCAGCGCGATCAATCTTGTCCTGCTGATTGCCTGTTACCGCATTCTCGACTCGGGCTGGCGCTTGAAGAGCTGACCGCACAGGCCTAGACCGCATTTACCTGCTTAATGAATGGAGACGCCCCAAATGCCCGCACCCTTGATGGATACCTATTCGCCGCCCGATCTGGTGTTTGAACGCGGGGAGGGCGTTTATCTCTACACCGCAAAGGGCGATCAGTATCTTGATTTCATTTCCGGCATTGCGGTCAATGCGCTGGGGCACGCGCATCCGCGCGCCGTTGCTGCGCTGAAAGATCAGGCCGACAAGCTTTGGCATCTGTCGAACATGTTCCAGGTCCCCGGACAAAAACTGCTGGCCGAAAAGCTGACGAATGCAACATTTGCAGACCGGGTTTTCTTCACCAATTCAGGCGCCGAAGCCGTTGAATGCGCCTTGAAGAGTGCGCGGCACTACTTTTTCGCCAAGGGCGAGCCGCACCGCTACCGGATTATTACCTTTACCGGTGCTTTTCATGGCCGCACCTATGGTGCGATCAATGCCGGTGGAAACCCGAAATATCTCGAGGGTTTCGGCCCCGCCATGGAAGGCTTTGACCAGGTCGAATTTGGCGATCATGACGCGCTTAAAGCAGCGATCACCGACGAAACGGCAGCCATAATTGTCGAGCCGGTTCAGGGCGAGGGCGGCGTGCGTGCCATTCCTGACGTCTGCCTACGTGGCCTGCGCGCGCTGTGCGACGAGCATGGTCTGTTGCTGATCTATGATGAAGTCCAGTGCGGTGCCGGTCGCACGGGCAAGCTGTTCGCCCACCAATGGGTTGATGGCGCCGAGCCCGATTTGATGGCGGTAGCCAAGGGCATTGGCGGCGGCTTTCCAATGGGCGCCTGCCTCGCGACAGAGGCAGCAGGTAATCACATGGTGGTTGGTACGCACGGATCGACATTTGGCGGCAATCCGCTGGCCATGGCGGTCGGTAATGTCGTCTTTGACGAATTGTCTGTGCCCGGCTTCATGGATCAGGTTGTTGAGACATCGAATTTCCTCAAGCAGCAGCTTCACGGACTGGCGGATCGCCATTCGGACATCGTTGAGGAGGTGCGTGGCAAGGGCTTGTTGTTGGGGCTGAAACTCAATGACAAGGTGGTCAACAAGGCTGTGGCTGGCCTGGCGCGCGATCGCGGCCTGCTGATTGGCGCAGCCGGTGACAATGTTGCACGCATGGCCCCGCCGCTGATCATCACGCAGGACCATGCCCATGAAGCCATCGGCAAGCTTGATGATGCGCTGGGAGAAGCCGCCAAGGCCTGATTGCGATGACGGAATTGCCACATGATGCGCCCGCATTGACGGATAACCATGTTGCGGGTTTTCAACTTGAAGATCGCGCTGTGCGGGGCCGGGTGACGCGCCTGGGCACGACGCTGGATGCCGTCCTGTCGGCGCATGATTATCCGGCCCCGGTGGCCCGCCTGCTGGGCGAAGCGGTGATGATCGCCATTCTTGTGGGCGATAGTCTGAAATTTGATGGCAGGCTGATCGTTCAGGCCAATGGGGATGGGCCGGTTCGTTTTGTCGTTGCTGAGTGGGTGTCCGGTGAAGGCGTGCGCGGTTTTGCCCAGATTGAGCCGGGCGCGAATATTCCCGATGATGCGGATGTCCCGGCCATGCTGGGACAGGGCGCCTTTGCGATGACCATTGATCCGGGTGGCGAGATGGAGCGCTACCAGGGCGTTGTCGCGCTGGAAGGGCGCAATCTGGCGGCTTGCGCCGAAGCCTATTTTGCCCAATCCGAACAAACCCCGACCCAACTGAAACTGGCTGTTGGCGAGGTCATGACCGCCGATGATGCGCATCAATGGCGCGGCGGCGGCGCGATCATGCAGCAACTGGCCGGTGATGATGCACGCGGCGATCCCAAAGAGGACTGGGACTATGCGCGCGCCCTGTTCAACACATTGACCGATATTGAACTGGTCGATCCGGATGTGACAACCGAGACTCTTTTGTTCCGCCTGTTTCACGAAGACGGCGTTCGCCTGTTTGCCGGTCGGTCAATCGCCCGACATTGCCCCTGTACGCCGGCGCATTTGCTCAGCGTGCTCGCGAGCTTCGATGACGATCCCGCGGCCGATAGCGGGACAGCGACGATCACCTGTGAATATTGCAATCGGTCATTCGCGTTTGAGCAGGCCGAGATAGATCGGGTTCGCTCAGTTGCGCCAGAAGCGGGGCGTGAGGAAAACCAGGACGGTTAATACCTCCAATCGCCCGATCAGCATGTTGGCGGTCATCACCCATTTCGCCGCATCGGGCAGGGGCTGGAATGTGCCCGCAGGACCGATGATCGGACCGAGACCTGGACCCACATTACCCAGAGTGGCCACCGCGCCGGACAGGGCTGTCACTGTATCAAGGCCGATGGCACTGAGCAGGGCTGCGCTGATGATAAAGACCGCAATGAAGGCAAACAGAAAGCCGAGCACCGAATAAACCGTGCTGTCCGGCACTGTCTTGCCGCCATAGCGCATCGGCGAAATCGCATTGGGGTGAACCAGGGTGACGACATAGCGCCGCATCGCAATCAGGGCGATTTGATAGCGGAATATCTTGATCGAGCAGGTCGTCGAGCCTGCACAGCCGCCCGTGAACATGAAAACGAAAAATGCGGCCTGGGCCGCGGGACCCCACAGGCTGAAGTCATCCGACGCATATCCGGTACCGGTTATGATCGAGACGGTGTTGACGAAGGCATAGCGCCACGCTGTTTCAAGCCCGTAGATATTGGTGATGCTCAAGACAATGGTCAAAATGATGATCGCGCCTGCAACGAGCGTTAAAAAGCCGCGAACCTGTGGGTCTCTGAAGATCGCGCCTGGCTTGCCCCTCACGGCGACCAGATAGAGCAGGAAGGGCAGGGCCGCCAAAATCATGAAAACCGCGGCGACGAGATCGCCCCCTTGCTCGGCAAACGCCCCGATAGAGGCGTCACGTGTCGAGAATCCGCCCGTGGCTATCGTCGTCATCGCATGGGCAATGGCATCGAATGAATTCAGGCCGACAATGCCGTAAGCAATAGCGCAGCCCGCCGTCAGAATGAGATAAATGACGGATATGGCCGTGGCGATTTCGGCCGCACGCGGCAGCATTTTTTCCGATGTATCTGAGGATTCCATTCGAAAAAGCTGCATGCCGCCAACCCCCAGCATGGGCCAGACGGCCATCGCGGTGACAATAATCCCTATCCCGCCAATCCATTGCAGGATGGCGCGCCATAACAGGACGCCGCGTGGCATATCATCGAGGCCGGTCAGCACGGTCGCCCCGGTGGTTGTCAGCCCCGACATTGATTCAAAGAGCGCACCCGTCCAGTCGAGGCCGACATCGGCATAGCGCAGCGGGATTGCGGCAACGAGGGCCAATACGGCCCATGCGCCGCCTGTGACGACAAAGCCTGCGCGTGATGACAAATTGGTAGCGGGACCCTGTGTCGCGACAAACATCGCACCGCCCAGCGCACTACCCGTCAATGCGCAAATCAGGAAAGCGCGCGCACTTTGTACATTGCCGTCATGGGCATCCATCAGGAATGGCGCGAGCATGGCAACGGAAATCGCGGCAATCATGATGCCCAGCACCAGGACGACAGGTCGTGTCGAGCGGCTCATCGCCAATCAGCGGATGTTGGCTTAATGGACAGAGCCACGCTCATACGGGCTATCAAGCGAGAAGGCCGGGATGGTCGCATCAAAGCTGCCGCCGCCTTCACGGCGCATTTCATAGGCACCGGTCATGAATCCCGACGACGTCCCAAGTGGCGCGCCGGATGTGTAGCGAAAACTCTCTCCGGGTTTCAGCACGGGCTGTTCGCCGACCACGCCGGGGCCCCGCACAATTTCGGTTTTCCCCGACGCGTCCATGATGGACCAGCTGCGCGAGATGAGCTGCAGGGTTTCATCGCCCCGGTTTTCGATCTCAACGGTATAGGCCCAGACAAAGCGATTGATCTCCGGATCGGATTCATCCTCCAGATAATCCGGTTCAACGCTCACGCGAACGCCATTGGTTTCACATTCGTACATGGCCAGTCTCCGCACTCATGCTTGCGTCAGTCGTCCCAATCATCATCCGCCAATTGATTTGGCTCAAGTTCTTTTCCAGCAAACGGGCAGGGCGGCCGCTGGACACCCTTCGGGCGATGGGTGATTTTGCCTGCATTGATTCGGGTTTACGACCTGAAATCACTAAACGGATAGAATTTGGGGCTCATACGCATGTCTGAAACGGGAATACTGCCCGACCGCGATATTGAAGCCTTGTGGCAATCCAAAGCCTTGAGCGCAATGGCGCCGCCCCTTGCCAACCAGGTTCAACCGGCCAGCCTTGATTTGCGTCTGGGCGATGTGGCCTATCGCTTGCGCGCGAGTTTCCTGCCCGGTGAAAAGCGCTCTGTGGCGGAATGCCTGACGCGCGGTGACCTGGTCATGCACGAAGTCGATTTACGCGGCGGTGCGGTTCTGGAAACCGGTTGTGTCTATCTGGCGCCCCTGCAGGAAGTGATGGCGCTGCCTGATGGCATTAGCGCGGCGATGAATCCCAAAAGCTCAACCGGTCGTCTCGATGTCTTCACCCGCGTTATCGTGGACCATTCGGCGGCCTTTGATCAGGCCCCCGCCGGCTATGCCGGGCCGCTTTATGTCGAAATATGTCCGCGAACATTTTCGATCCTTGCGCGCCCGGGCGACCGCCTGGTGCAGGCCCGTTTTCGCAAAGGCGATCGGCAAGCCCTGCGTGATATCACGGTCAGCGTTGATCTGCAGGCAGGTGACGGCCCGATTGGATACCGCGCACGGCGCTATTCCGGCGTTGTCGATCTCGATGGTGTGGGTCAGCATGATGCCGCCGATTATTGGGAGCCGGTCTTCGCGCCCAAGGGGCGCTTGGTTCTCGATCCGGGTGAGTTTTACATCCTGGCCTCCTGCGAGGCGGTGGAGATACCGATGAACCAGGCGGCGGAGATGGCCCCCGTCGCACCGGAAATCGGCGAGTTTCGCGCGCATTATGCAGGCTTTTTCGACCCGGGGTTCGGCTTGGCCGAAGCGGGCGGAACGGGCGGCCGCGCCGTGCTGGAAGTCCGCGGCCGCGACGTGCCCTTCCTGATTGAACATGGCCAGCCTGTCGCACGTCTGGTGTTTGAGCCCATGACAGAAATGCCCAGCCGACCTTATGGTGCAAGCGGGTCACACTATCAGGCGCAAAAGCTGAAATTGGCCAAACACTTTCGTTAAAGTCCCGACGAATTGCGATTTTTCTGCGCCTGCGCCTTGATAGTCTTCCTGACAATCTCGCAATATGTCGGCAAGGAATTGGTCATTAATGGGGGGCGGTATGCGCCATTGGAATTTTCTCGCAGTTTTGATGGTGGGCCTTATGGGGTTTGCCGGACACGTATTTGCGCAAACGCCGCCGCCGGTTGATGCCTACGCCGCCAACACGGCGATATCTTCGGTCGACATTTCACCCAATGGTCAACGACTGGCGATGCTGGCATCTGTTGAAGGTGGTGAACGCCGGGCAATCGTAACCAATCTCGATGGTTCAGGGGCAACCGTATTGTCGCTGACCGACGAAGTTGGAACTGCGCCGACAGGCATTCAATGGGTGAGTGACGAATATTTGATGGTGGATTTTGTCGAGCGCCGTCGCCAGCAGGGTGGCGGACCGATGCGCAATACTTTCCGGCGTCAGATGATGCGCGCCGATGGTGGGCATTCCTACGAAGTCAACCAGAATGCAAGCCTTGTCCGGGTCATGCCGGAAGACCCCGACAACATCATGATGCTGCTGCCCGTGTTTCGCGACGATACGCAAAGCGCGCGCGCCCGGACCGGATCAGAGGATGGCTATTCAATTGCTGTCGGTCTGTTCCGCCATAATTTGCAGAATGAAAGCCAACGCCGAATTGTCGTTGGTGAAGCGGACACGGCCTCGATTCTTGTTGACCAGAATTACGAGCCGATTCTGAGATATGACTTCGATGATGAGCGTCGTCGCATTGCGGTATATATTCGCGACGGAAGCTGGCGGCCGGTATTTCGTGAAGACTATCAGGAAGAGCGGTTTGGGCGCGGTGGACGCGGCCGTCGTATTTTCACGCCAGCTGGCATGCCTGCTGGCCTGGTCGGTGATGGCCCAACATATTGGACGTCCGGCTTTGATGAGAGTCGGGACCGGACCTACCCCTATCAATTCAATCCACTTACAGGCGAACAGACGCCCCTCAATCTCGATACCGGTGGTGCGGACTTTGGCGGTTACATGACCGATTGGCGCACCGGTGAGGTCATTGGGGCATTTTGGGATGCCGACGTTCGAACCTATCATTATTTTGATCCGGAGTGGCGTGACCTGCAGGCTCAACTTGAAGGCGCTTTTCCCGGTAGCCGCGTCGCCATGCAGAGTTGGGATTTGTCCGGCAATCGAATTGTTGTCTCGAGAACCATTGGCGGATCTTCAGGGGCCTTCTACCTCTTTGACCGCACCGCGGGCAGCGTCAGCCTGATCGGGCGCGTTCGTCCGGGCATTCCCGATGAATGGGTTGGCGATGTCATTCCGGTTGAATATCGGGCGCGTGACGGGCTGACCATTCCGGCCTATGTCACTTTGCCCCCCAATCGCGATTTGGCCAATTTGCCTTTGGTTGTCATGCCGCATGGTGGTCCGCAGGCCCGGGATTATTATGGTTTCGACGAGTGGGCCCAATTGATCGCGTCGCGCGGTTATGTGGTCATTCAACCGCAATTCCGTGGGTCTGAAGGCTATGGCCGTGAATTCATTTTCCGGGGTCATGGCGAATGGGGCCAGGCCATGCAGGATGATCTGACAGACTCGATCGCCTATCTGGCCGGCCAGGGCATAGTCGATGAAGACCGCGTGTGCATTTTCGGCTGGAGCTATGGTGGCTATGCCGCATTGGCAGGCGCGACACTGACGCCAGAACTTTACCGCTGTGTCATCGCAGGCGCACCGGTTGCTGATGTCCTGGAGATGATGGATTGGGCGTCAGATACCAATGGCAGCGGAACGGTGGATTACTGGACCGAATATATAGGTGACTGGCGTCGTCAGCGCGATTTGATGGTTTCAATTTCGCCGACGCGCCAGGTGGCAAATGTTCGGGCGCCCATTCTGCTGGTCCACGGTACGGAAGACACAATCGTTCCAATTGAGCAGGCCGAAATGATGGCCGCCGCTCTCGATTCAGCAGGCATGCCATACGAGTATCTGCCAATTGAGGGTGGCCCCCATGTGTCTGTCCTGATGACACGCGAGCACAAGCAGGAGTTTTATACGCGCCTGCTGGACTTCCTCGAGCGCCACAATCCCGCGGACTAGTCGTCCCGATTGAATAGAGGGTTAAACCGCCGTTCACGCTTGGCGTGGGCGGCGGTTTGCGTATGATCGCGCCACATGCGGGCGTAGCTCAATGGTAGAGCAGAAGCTTCCCAAGCTTACGACGAGGGTTCGATTCC
>CAXBKM010000062.1:0-9367 GCA_963976265.1 uncultured Maricaulaceae bacterium | reverse complement strand
GCATTCGGCCTCACGCAGATGTCGGCAAGTGATCGCCAGGCCCGAGCGCTGGATTTATTGAAAAGCGTGGAGCTTGAACACCGCTCAAATGCCTATCCTCATGAATTGTCGGGTGGCGAACAACAACGGGTCGCGCTGGTGCGGGCACTGGCCATCGAGCCGGACGTCGTTTTGCTCGATGAGCCATTTTCCGGGCTCGACCGTCGGCTGAGATCCGATATGCGATCGGAGACGGTGGCGACACTGCGCGCCGCCGGTATGGCGGCCCTGATCGTGACCCATGACGCGGAAGAAGCCATGGAAATCGCCGATGACATCGCTTTGATGTTTGACGGGAAAATCATTCAAACCGGGGCCCCGGATCAAGTCTATCTGGAGCCGACGAACATCCTGGCAGCACGCCTTATGGGCGACGTTCATGTTATCGATGCGCACGCCAAAAATGGCCATATCGATACACCGTTGGGCAGTTTTGAAGCCCCTGATAACGTCTCAAATCAGGCGGTGAGTGTTATGTTCCGGTCCGACGCGCTACGCCAGGACAGTCAAGGCGTTTCATTCACGGTTATGCACCGTCGGATTCATGCCGGGCATGCCCGGCTCACCCTGTGCGATCAGGCCGAAAATCGTTGGGAGGCAGACATGCCGCTCTCCACAACGGCTCAACCCGGCGAATCCATCACGGTTTCGCTGGACCCGCGATTAACGCGGGTGTTTCCACGCTGATCAGCTTTTGGAGGTGCGTGCCTCTTCGAGGCGCGCGCGTGCCATTTCATCAGAAACAACATTGGCCGGGCGGCCTTCGGAATCGGCCCGGTCCAGGATTTCACCCAAGGTCGATTCAAGACCTTCAAGCTTTCCCTGGACCCATTTCGGATCGAAATTACCGAGAATCTCGCCCATGACATTGATGATGCCGCCCGCATTAATCACATAATCGGGCGCGTAGAGAATCCCGCGGGCTTGCAGGGCAGCGCCCATATCGCGTGTAGCGAGCTGGTTATTCGCCGCGCCGGCAACCACTTTGGCCTTGATGCGATCTATGGTCTGAGCATTGATTACCGAACCCAGTGCGCACGGCGCAAAAACGTCAACGTCCTGATCGTAGATCGACTCCTTGTCGACGATTTTGGCCCCGTATTTTTCGTTGAGAGCCTTCAAACCCTCATCATTGATGTCAGCGATAACCAGTTCAGCGCCCGCTTTGGCGAGATGTCCGCTCAGATAACTTCCGACATGACCGGCCGCACCTTGAATCGCGACCCGTACCCCGTTGAGATCGGAAAATCCGGCGCGCTTGGCACAGGCGCGAATGCCCCGAAAAACACCTTCAGCGGTTACCGGCGATGGATCACCGGAGGCCGCTTTACCCTCAGGCAAACCGGTCACATGCTTTGTCGACTGGCTGACACTGACCATGTCGGCCGGCGTTACACCGACATCCTCAGCCGTGATGTAATTGCCGTTCAGCGAGTCCACAGCCCGGCCAAAAGCACGGAAAAGCGCTTCGCGATCAAAACTGCCTTCCGGCTTCATGATGACGCTCTTGCCGCCGCCAATAGGCAAATCGGCCATGACGTTCTTGTAGCTCATGCCTTGCGACAGACGCAGCGCATCATTCAAGGCGGCTTCGGACGTCTCATAGCTCCAGAAACGACACCCCCCACACGATGGGCCTCGCGCGGTCGAATGAACACCGATTATGGCGCGAAGCCCGGTATCCTGGTCCGTCGCAAACAGGACCTTTTCATGATCATCAAAGGAAGGGTGTTCGAAAACGCTCATGTATGGAGTCCTTACAGGTAACGTCAGTTCGTGACGCCCGGCGCGGTCCGCGCGAGCGGCGTGGGGATAGCCCCAGATGACGCTCTGCACAAGCGCATGAGAGCAATCAGGTCAGCAGTTTTCGCATGCGGCAACGCAGCATTGGCAGTACCTCGCCTGTAAACCATGCGTTCTTTTTCAGCCATGAATTATTACGCCAGGATGGGTGCGGCAGGGGAATGTATTCCGGTGCATAGTCGCGCCACGCCCTAACGCTTTGTGTCAGCGTCGCTTTTGCCCTTGATCCCAAGACGTGCTTTTGCGCATACATGCCGACCAGCAAGGTCAGCTCAACGTGCTGCAATTGCGAATTGAGAGCGGCCTGCCAAAGCAGCGCGCATCGTTTTGGCGGCGGTTTATCCCCACCCTTTTCGTCCAGCCCAGGAAAGCAAAATGCCATCGGCGTAATGGCGATGCGAGTCGGATCATAAAAAGTCGATTCACCGACATCCATCCAGTCCCGCAACCGATCGCCAGACGGATCTGTGAAAGGTTTACCCGAAGCATGGGCCCGTGTTCCTGGTGCCTGACCGATAATCCTGACACGCGCATCCTCGTGACCCTGAATGACCGGACGCGGTTCGGGCACATCACCTTCACATGCACGGCAATTGCGGATTTCACCGAGTAGCGCGTTCAGCCCAAAATCGGGTGCCGGACTATGAGCCTTGGACATGACCAAAATTATTCCCAAGCAAACCACAGCACTGATGGCTGGTGTCACCTAACCAGCGCGCTAGGATCATTATACCTCTATCGACCCTAATGGCAGGCACATAGAATGCGAAGAGATCATCGACCCTACTGGATGCATGCCGCCTGGGAGCGATACGAAGACTGGTGGACCCGTCAGTATCTCGCCCCGCATTTTGATGCACTGGGCCCCAATGCCAAGATCGTTCGGCCTTGGCATGTCGAAGTTTTTGGCCCGAATATCGAGGCGCGCTGCGCCCTGCATATTGTCGCCAGTCAAGACATGCCCGTCCGTTTTACTGTCTGGTCGCCTGCCGACCAGTCAGGGCGTATTTCCATGGGCGATGGCTGTTTTTTTGCTGGCGGCGCCCGTGTTCTGGCGACAAAGAACATCCAAATCGGTGATGCTTGTCTGTTTGCCGCCCGAACGACCATTACCGACTGTGACTGGCACGGGCTTTATGACCGGATTGATCCGGCACCGCCCGGTTATGATGTGATCATCGGCAATAATGTCTGGGTCGGAGATGGGGCGTTCATTGGCAAGGGCGTGACCATTGGCGATCATGCTGTCATCGCCGCGCGCGCCGTCGTGACCAGGGATGTCGAGCCTTTTGCTGTCGTGGCGGGCACACCTGCCAAAGTCGTCAAAGAACTCGACCCTGAAATGCCGATGCGCACACGGCTCAATTTGCTTGATGATATTGTTGGCATCTCGAAATTTATGGATGGCGCATACAAGCAGTCCCTGGCGAAAAACTCCACGGCAGGCTGGCTGCGCAGCAAACTCTTTCCGCGGCGCGGTGACTAAAGGCTGAACAATCCACCCGGCAAGGCCCCAACCACGCCGCCCGTCATCAGCGTCGCCAACGTACCGGAGATCAAAGCCCGTGGTGCCAATCGCAGAATGTCATCGCGCCGACTGGGCGCAATCGCGATCATACCGCCCATCAAGATCCCGACGCTCGAGAAATTGGCAAACCCGCAAATCGCATAGGTCATGATCATCCGGGTGCGCGGTGACAACGCCTCGCCCATCGTCGCCAGACCATCATAGGCGACGATCTCATTCAGGGCCGTTTTCAGTCCCATCAAAGAGCCCGCGTCGACGGCTTCGCTCCATGGCACTCCGGCCAGCCAGACGAGCGGCGCAAACACCCAACCAAGCACGCGTTGCACGGTCAGCGGCTCACCCATGACATCCGGCAAGGCATCCAGTGCAAAGTTGAACAATGTGACGATCGCAATGAAAGTAATCAGCATTGCGATAATGTTGACGAAGAGCTTGACGCCATCGGTCACCCCGGTTGTCAGGGCGTCCATCGATGACTGATAGATTGTCGTCGGGATTTTTTCATCGGATTCATCCTCGCCCGCATCACCGTCATGAGGATGCATCAGGCGGGCAACCAGAACCGCTGCTGGCACTGAAATCAGCGATGCGGTCACAATATGTCCGGCAGCGCCATCCAAAACGCCGCTCAGCTGGCTGACATAGATCGCCATTACCGAGCCAGCGACCGTGGAAAAACCGACCGTCATTATCAGGAATAAATCCGATTTGGAGAGTTGCGGCATACGCGGGCGGATCAGGACGGGCGATTCTGTCATCCCCAGGAAAATATTGGCCGCTGCGCCCAAACTTGCAGCACCGCTCAGATTGAGCATTTTTCGAAAGGCAAAGGCGAAGCCGCGCACGACAAATTCCAGGACTCGCCAGCGCCACAACAAGGCAGACAATGCTGACAGAACGATCAGCATGGGCAACGCCTGGAAGCCGAAAACAAAGAGGCCGCCCGCACTATCCGGGTCGAGCAGGAAAGGCGGCGTGCCGCCTCCGACATAGCCAAAAACAAAGCTGGTCCCGGCGGTTGTTGCGTCCTGCAAGAGTTGCACAAACTGGGTCAGAGACTGCAAAAATGCGCGCGTCGGCGAGAAGCTGTACAAGACCACGGCGATGACGAACTGCAGGCCAATGGCCCCGCCCAACAAGGTGAGCGATATCCGCTTACGCGGCCCCAGCAGCCAGGCGATTAACGCAAAGGCAAACAGCCCCAAAAAGCTTCTGGCCTGAAGCCCCAAATCGTCCATGCCAATCTCCCCCGCCCTGTACGGCAGTGCGTAACCTATGCCGCACACGGATCATCGGGCAAGCGCTTGCAAATGCACACAGCACATTGGAAACATGCACCATGTCGATCTGGTCGCCCTGCAATAAGGTCTGTTTCGTCGATCCGGACGCAGAAATCTGCGTCGGTTGTTTTCGTTCCATGGAAGAACTGGGGCGCTGGACGAAAATGACCGACACCGAACGCAAGGCTGTCGGCGACGCACTCCCCGCCCGTGAGCGGGCCTATCGCGCCAGTAAAGGCAAACCTGCGCCCAAGTCCTAGGCCACTTCGAAGATCGCTTCACGCAGCAATGAAATCGCGACCACAACAAGGCCGATGGCAAACAGACGCTTCAACGTTTGCGCGGGCAAGGCATGGGCGAGCTTTGCCCCCAGCGGAGCCACAAAGAAAGCCGACGCAGCGAGCACCGCGAATCCCAATGCATTGACATAGCCCAAAGAAAACGGTGGGCGCCCTGCTTCGTCCCAGCCCCAGACGATAAAGCCGAGCGCGCCGGGCAAGCCTATCGCAACGCCAAAGCCGGCAGCGGTCGCAACCGCCTTGTGGATACTGCGTCCGGACAATGTCATCAGCGTCACACCGAATACGCCGCCCCCAATGCCCATGAGCGAGGACAAAAAACCAATCGATCCTCCCAGCCCAGCGCGCAGAACGCCTGTGGGCATCGACTCCGTGAGCTTCCAGTCCGGCCGCCCGAAGACAAATTGCAAGGACAAGATCATCGCCATGACGCCAAATACGCCCGTCAAAACACGCCCGGGCGCGAGGTCCGCCACCGCGGCCCCGATCAAGGTGCCAACGACGATCCAGGGACTCCATGTCCGCAAGATCTGAAAGTCGACCGCGTCCCGTTTTGCGTGGGCGGCAACAGAGCGCAGCGACGTCGCGACAATAACCGCGAGCGATGTTCCAACGGCGACATGCATGCGTGGGCCATCGCCATACCCCAGCAGGCCAAAGGCGAAATAGAGCGCGGGCACCATGACAACGCCGCCGCCAATACCGAACAATCCTGCGACAAGACCGGCAAATGCGCCCGTTGCACTCAATGCCAAGGCCAGAATGATCAGGTCGTTTTCCACTCAAGCCGCCTTGATCGCATGCGCTTCAACCGCGCTTAGGGCGTCATCAAGGACGCCCAGATCGGCGCCGGGCTTGTTGGCATTCTCAGACAAAATTCGCCGCCACTGACGCGCGCCTGGACAGCCGTGAAACAGGCCAAGCATATGCCGGGTCATGGCATGTAATTTCACGCCGCTTTCCAATTGTGCAACGAGATAGGGCCTGTAAGCCGCGACCGCATCAGAGCGATTTGTGACCGGGTTGGATTCGCCAAACAGGCGCGCGTCGACCTCACACAACGCCCAGGGCGTGTGATAGGCCGCGCGGCCCAGCATGATGCCATCAACCCCGTGCATTTCCGCGACGCCATGATCGAGACTTTCGAGGCCGCCATTGAGAATGATTTCAAGATCGGGGCGCGCGGTTTTCAAGGCCCGCACCAAGGCGTAGTCGAGTGGCGGCACATCCCGGTTTTCCTTGGGACTCAAGCCTTTCAGCCAGGCTTTACGGGCGTGGACGGTAAAACTTTTGATGCCGCGCGCTGAGACGGTATCAACAAACCCAAACAGGGCGTCGCGAGGTTCCTGATCATCAATGCCAATCCGGCATTTTACGGTGACCGGGATATCCACCGCCTCGTTCATGGCCGCGACACAATCACCGACCAGTTCAGGCTCTGCCATCAGGCAGGCCCCAAACCGTCCCGATTGCACGCGATCGGACGGGCAGCCGACATTCAGGTTGATTTCGGCATAGCCCATCTGCGCGCCAATGCGGGCAGCCTCGGCGAGCTCTGCTGGGTCTGAGCCCCCGACTTGCAAGGCGACAGGGTGCTCGTCCGCGTCAAACCCAATCAGTCGCTCGACATCGCCATGAACAATGGCTCCGCTTGTCGCCATTTCTGAATACAGCAATGCCCGGCGTGTCAGGACACGATGAAACGCCCGGCAATGCCGGTCGGTCCAGTCCATCATCGGCGCGATTGAGAATCGCCGGTCAATTGGAGCCATGTCTGTCATGCGCGCCAGATAGCGCTCATTTCCGGTCAGCACAAATCGTCACCGCCTTTACCGGCTCATAACCGTGACCTGATATGGAAGCGTCAAACAGGAGCAGAGCATGGCCAAGGCAGTCTTTCAAAAGCATCAACGCGTCTTTGTTCGCCCCGTTGGCGTGTGGGCGCAGGTGGAGCAGGTCAAACCCCATTGGGTACGAGATGTCGAAGAGCCTGTGCGCGTGACATATGATTGTGGATTGGGTCGCGACTTTACGGCTGTCGAGCTGGCAGAAGAAGAACGCGATGAAAGCTCTGCCAGCGGTTGGCGTTTAATGCGGGCCAAGAATAAGTGGCAAAGCGCCGAAGAATGTGCGCACCATCCCTATCCAGGATCATTCCCCGTTATTGTGACTGACGCTAATGACTGGGGCGGATGGCGCGTTCCCGGCGCGGAATATGATCGCGACCCCGGCAATATCGAATTTCAGGCCCGCCTGATCGCCCAATCGCCTGCATTGCTGCGCCTGGCCGAAAGCCTGCTTGAGCTGAAAGATCAGGACGACATGTTGCCCCAGAATGTTCGCGACATGGTCAAGGCCGCGGAAAAAGCCGTTGGTTCCATTCGCGCCAAGGCCAGCGAAGACGTACCACAAGGCGATTACAGGCAAGCGCAGAGCGCTTAATCAGGTTCTAACATTTTACCGGTAATTTGATCATTCGTCTGTCGTAGCCCCCGGAGGACCCGCCCCATGCCGGCGAACCTTCAACAACTCCGCCTGCTCGTTGTGGATGACAATCCACACATGTTGAAGATCGTTCGTACGATCCTCAATGCCTTTGGCGTGATGAATGTATTCGAATCTGAGTCTGCCGTTGAAGCGATAGATATTGCACGCAATGAAGCTATCGATATCGTTATTCTTGACTACCAAATGGAAGGCATGGATGGCATTGAACTGGTCAAACGGTTGCGCGACGAAGAGCAGACCAGCAACCCATTGATTCCGATTGTTATGTTGTCAGCCTATTCGGAACGTTCGCGCGTCATTGCCGCGCGAGATGCCGGGGTAAACGAGTTTTGCTGCAAGCCGATTACGGCCAAGGATCTGTTTGCAAAAATCTCGGCCGTAATTGACCGTCCCCGCGCCTATGTTCGTACCAAAGAGTTCTTTGGTCCGGATCGTCGTCGCCATGACCCTGACAAGTATAAGGGGCCGAAACGCCGTTCCGACGACCCGTCGAAGACGGAAGCCGCTTAATCTCGGCGAAATAGTCGACAGACGCCCCCGGCGCACCCTAACTTACACCTCATGATTCGAGCTCGTCCCGGAGACAATAGAACCGGTCGTGCCAAGCCCGCGCGCCGCTCCGTGAAACCCGGACGAAAAGCTGTGCCTTCTCCCGGCGAAAGTCAGGCTGGCAGCGGCGTGGGATGGATCATTCTTTCAGTGATCGTGTTCATCAGCATGTTTGGCGGCGTCATTGGCTATAAGGTCTGGCAGGAACGCGAAGTGATGCTTGCAGAAACCGAGCAATCACATGCGCGCGAGGCCGCATTTCTGGCCGAGCGTGCAACGGCGCGCCTGTCTGAAGTACGCAGCACGTTGAACTTTGCAACAACGACAATATCCAGCGCGGCGCCGGACGCTTTTGAAGCCAATGCACGCGCGCAACTCGCTTTTCTCGTCGAGTCAGACATCATAACCGATTCCGCCTTGCTTTTGCCGGGCGGTGAAACCCTGTCGATCAACGCGTTTGACCCGCGCATGCGCATGGCCGCCGACACCGCCTTGGCGTCCGATACCGGGTTGTCGGCAACGCCTGCGGCAAATGGAGGGTCGCCCTATATCGCACTGGCTCAGCCCGTCGTTTTGACGGACGGGCGCGTTGGCGCTCTTGTCGTCAGCCTGGACGCGAACAGCGCCCTGCCGGACTGGGGCGATGGACGCATCGCCATGCTGACCAATCGTGATGGCCTGGTCCTTGCCATGCGCCCGGAGCCGACGCGGGGTATTTTCACCGAATCCGTGGCAACCCGATTTGCTTTGCTGAACGATCAGGCTGCCCTGCTCCAAAATCAGGGCGGCGCCATTTCCGGATTGAGTATCGGCAATCAGGACGCGACCCTGTCGGCATCACCGATCTCAGGGACGGATTTGACCGTCTATCTGGTCAGTGCCGCGCGGATCGACGCGAGCGCCTGGCGCCGGACACAAATCCTCTATGGGCTCTTGTTTATTGCGCCTGTGATCTTCGCCATTGGCCTGGGCGCCGCCTTGTCGATGCAGATGCGCAACCTCAAGGCTGCACGTGTTGCGCTCGGTGATAGCGAACGGCGCTTTCGTCTCGCGATTGAGGGGGCCCGCTGCGGTGTCTGGGATTGGGACCGCAAATCAGACACAGTTTACGTCACCGATTCACTGGCCCGTATTTTGGGCCGGGACGCCGCCTCCGTGATTTCCGGCCAGGAATTTTTGGCCCTGTTCGCCCGACATGACCGGGAACGCATGCGCGCCTCCATTCGCGGATCGTCCAATTCAGGCGATATCGACGTTGAGCTGCAAGCCGCGAGCCTGCCGATCTGGGTGCATATGCGAGGCCGCCCATGGGGCGATAGCACGACGTCGGGCATGAGCGACCGGATTGTCGGTGTCGCCAT
>CAXBKM010000061.1:0-9451 GCA_963976265.1 uncultured Maricaulaceae bacterium | reverse complement strand
CGGGACAGAAGAATGGATTGCCATCGACATCATCCCAATTCCATTTGGAACGATCAATTTTATGAGGGCCGAGTTGCACGAGCGCGGCACGGACGTTGATTTCATCGCCCAGAATGCGCCGCGCAATAGCGCCGGTTGCGACGCGCAGCGCGGTTTCCCGCGCCGAGGCGCGTCCGCCGCCGCGATAGTCACGAAACCCGTATTTGGCATCATAGGTGAAGTCCGCATGACCCGGGCGCCACGTATCACGAATGGCGTCATAGTCTTTGGACCGGACGTCGGTATTGTCGATTTGAAGACTGATGGGTGCGCCTGTCGTGACAGGTCCGTCGGTACGGTCATCTTCAAATGTTCCGGACAGAATGCGTACCCGATCAGCTTCCTGCCGAGGTGACACATGCCGGCTTTGCCCCGGCCGACGGCGGTCCAGGAAAGGCTGAATGTCGGCTTCACAAAGCGGAATGCCAGGGGGGCATCCATCAATGACGGCACCGATAGCCGGGCCATGGCTTTCGCCCCATGTTGTCATGCGAAACAAATGGCCAAATGTATTGGAAGACATGTTTTAGCGCCTGAAACTATCCCGTCAGCCCAAGACGATAGGGCGTTCGCCCATCAAGGTCACGCGGCAGTTGACTTGCGCCGCAGCCAGCTCGCGAAACGCGCAGCCGGCGAAGGGGACGCATATCGTTCGGCAAATTCTGGTAGCGCGCTACGCCTTGATGTGTTGTCCCGCGAATTCGATTCCGCGACCGCAATGCCGATTGAAAAGGAATGTGTGTCCTGGCCTACGGCCTGGATAATGGTTTCGTGTTTCGTGCCTGCAGGAATGCGCACAATCAGGTTCTGGCCGAATTGCGGTATGATACGTGTCACACCACGCGCTGCTTCAACCGGCGTTATGGTCAGGCAACAGATGGAATCGGTAGATTTTTCAAGGGTTTTCGCTGCGGCGATAACGCGCGCCAGTTCCGACAGGGTTTCTGGCGACGGTATGGACACGTCCGGGTGCAGGGTTTTGATGCGTGCGCGGAACGCAGCCTTGATCGCCTTCTGGTCAGCGCCGGGCTCAAGACCGAGTACCGCATAGGCATCATCCAGTTCTGGCAATTGCGTCATCATTCGCTCACGCTAGAAGCCGTGGGTTCCCGAAAGGTTGACGCCGCCGTAGAACACAATACTTGCGCTGTAGAAATTTTGGATCCTAGCCGATGTCTAAAGAGCCACTCATTCCGCCAACGCCTGCCAGCGAAGACTATGCGCAGGCAGCCGACGCCAACGCCGTCGAGATTTTTGATCGCGACGAACCGTTTGATCTGTTCGCAAGTTGGTTGCAGGACGCAAAAAAACAGGAGATCAACGATGCCAACGCCGTCGCGCTGGCGACAACGGGTTCTGATGGATTACCGGACGTGCGGATGGTACTTTTGAAGGACGTCGATCCAGCCGGTTTTGTTTTTTACACCAATACGCAAAGCGCCAAGGGTATGCAGTTGGCTGACAATGCAGCCGCAGCCATGTGCTTTCACTGGAAAAGTTTAAGGCGGCAGGTCCGCATTCGTGGTGCGGTGTTGCCGGTCACCGATGACGAAGCTGATGCCTATTTCGCATCGCGCGCTCGCGATAGCCGCATAGGGGCGTGGGCGTCCAAACAATCGCGCGAACTGGAAAGCCGTTTTGCCCTTGAAAAGTCAGTCGCCCGTGAAGCGGCGCGGTTCGGATTGGGCGATATTCCCAGACCAGAGTTCTGGAGCGGGTTTCGTATTGTCCCATCACAGATCGAGTTTTGGCGTGACCGCCCGTTCCGCCTTCATGATCGCATGGTGTTTACACGAGCAGATTCTCAATCAAGCTGGATAATAACCCGCCTCTATCCTTGATCGGTCGTGGCTAGCCGTCGATACCGGTCATGTCGCGGAGTATTTGCGCAATCTGTTTGGTGACTTTGAGCTTGTCCTTGAGAGGCAAGGCAATCGGCGGGTCGATATTCGTCTTGTTGACATCGACAACATAAATTCGCCCATCCGCGCGATCGCGCAGGACATCCATCGCGCCCCACTGTAAATTCATGCGTGCTGCAAACGCCTGGAGTTTGTGGATTTCGTCCTGTGTCAGATATGAATCAGGCTCAACGAGCAAAACTTCACAATTGGCGTTGATGAATCGACGGTCCAGCGGGCGCCGTTTGATAAAGCTCGTCGGTATATGTGAGCCCACAACCAGACAGCGAAGATCTTCAACTTGATCATCGCCAATCCGATTATCCACAACCTTCTGATATACAAAGCCCTCGCGCGGCGTTTTGGGCCCGATTACGACATGGCCGTCATGCGCTCCGTTGATTTCAGACTTTTCGACCATCGGTCCCGAATGCGTTTCAGGATCAATGTGCAGCGGGTAATCAAAAACGGCTTCAAACACCTCAGCAACCCGGCTTTTGGAAACATCGTTGCAACCAAAATTCATTGTCACTTTATTGGCAGGCGCCGATGGCAGGGTTGAACGCGTTGCATCTTCAAAGCACATGACCAGGTCAGCATCTTCCGGGCGCGACACAATCCGCCCGCCTGCCGCGTGTAGGGCAGGCCAGATGAAATACCAGGGGCGGGGTCGATGCGGTACAAACGCAACCTTGGGACCTTTGCGGGCAAACGATGCGGCCCGCCATGCCTCCATGCAAAAATAGTAAACCAACCAATTCAAACAGATAAGCAAAAAGCGCGGTCCGAAGGGCAGGCGTTGACCTGTGCTTTTGACTGCGACCACGCCGTCGCGGATGTCCCAGTCGCTCCACCAGAACGCATTACCAATTTGGGACTTTCCGTACACGTTATTCGTGCCTCTGGGTCTGTGACCGTGAATTCGCGGACACCGCCCTTTAGCGGCATGATGATTGCGAGGGAAGCCCTGAATGCGTGAAAGGGACACTATGCCGTACTGGATCAGAGTGATGAATTTCCTCTCGGCACGCCTGCGGCGCGGCGTTGTTGTCTTGCTTGTGCTTGCGGCGCTGCAGGCTTTACAGGTCCCTCCGGCGACATCCGGAATGACAGTCGTGCAAGCCATTGATGAACATGGACATACTGTAACGGGACTGCGATCATCACTTGATTGACATTGCCAGCGCACGCATGAAACTGTGATCTCAATGGGAATGATGAAGCCATAATGCTCGGTTATATTGCTCGACGGGTGCTTGTCGCCATACCGACGATTCTCGTGATCATTACGGTTGCGTTTTTCATGATGCGCGCTGCGCCCGGTGGTCCGTTCGACCTTGAACGGCCCATGCCTGAAGAAGTTCGTCAGAACGTTTTGGCCCATTTTGGCCTGGACCGCCCCATTCACGAACAATATGTCGATTATCTGGGCAATCTGGTTCAAGGCGATTTGGGTCCGTCGCTCAAATTCCGGGACAAGACCGTCGCAGACATTATTTCCGAGGGCTTTCCGGTCAGCGCCACAATCGGCGGGCTTTCGATCCTGCTCGCGCTTTTCCTGGGGAGTTTGCTGGGGTCGATTGCCGCTTTGCGACAGAACAAGGCGGGCGATTTTGCCGTTATGGGCGTTGCAATGGCGGGGATAACGATCCCGCCCTTTGTGATGGGTCCGATTCTGGCGCTCGTTTTCGGCCTCTATCTGGGTTTGGTACCGACGGGCGGCCTGGATCCACGCTACGGGATGACAGCCGAACGCCTAATACTGCCTGTCATCACACTGGCCTTGCCGCAGATCGCGATTATTTCGCGCCTGATGCGCGCCAGCATGATTGAAGTCCTTCGATCCAATTATATCCGCACCGCTTATGCCAAGGGCCTGTCAGGCCCCGTTGTCATTGCCCGTCATGCGCTGCGCGCCGCGGTCTTGCCATTGGTCAGCTATCTGGGCCCGGCTTCCGCTGCGCTGGTGACTGGTTCCATCGTGATTGAGCAGGTCTTTCAGCTTCCCGGCATTGGTCGCCAGTTTGTCACGGCCGCACTGCAACGCGACTACACTGTCGTCATGGGTGTCGTGATCTTGTATGCGACCCTTATCATCACCCTCAATCTGATTGCGGATTTGCTTTACGCAACGCTGAATCCAAAAGTGAAGATCGACGCATGATCAACACCGGCCTTTCCAACGACAATGTCGACGCCATGGAGACAGCGGCCATCAAGGGTCGGTCACTTTGGGATGATGCGCTCGCACGACTCCGGCGGAACCGTGCCGCGATGGTCAGCTTTGCTATTCTGGGATTGTTGATCCTGATGGTGGTGGTGCTGCCGTATATTTGGCCACACAGCCACGAAACCATCTATCGGGATCGCGTCTGGCTGTCGCCAACGTGGGATAATCTGCATATTTTTGGAACGGACGCACAGGGACGCGATCTGTTCGCGCGAACGCTTGTCGGGCTTCGTATGTCTCTGTTTGTCGCGGCGGCTGCGACATCGGTTTCGCTCGTCATTGGCATCACATGGGGGGCCGCGGCTGGTTTCCTCGGCGGTCGGATTGATCAGATCATGATGCGGATCGTGGATGTTCTTTATTCACTACCCTTCATCTTCTTCGTCATCATCCTGATGGTTGTTTTTGGCCGAAATATTATTTTGATTTTCCTCGCAATCGGTGCGGTTGAATGGCTCACCATGGCCAGGATTGTGCGCGGGCAGACCATTGCCCTCAAAGGGATGGAATTTGTCGAAGCGGCTGAAGCAGCCGGCGTATCGCGACCGGCAATCATCCGGCGCCATATTGTGCCAAACGTGCTTGGCCCTGTTGTCGTCTATGTGACGCTAACCATTCCAGTTGTGATCCTGGCAGAAAGCTTTTTGAGCTTTCTGGGCCTCGGCGTTCAGGAACCTGAGACGTCTCTGGGGCGCCTGATCGCGGCTGGTGCACAAGATATGGAAGTCGCGCCCTGGACACTTTTTGTGCCCAGCCTGACCATGATGCTGACGCTGTTCTGCTTCAACTTCATCGGTGACGGACTGCGCGACGCGATTGATCCCAAGGATCGCTAGGCGATAGCGATTTTTACCGGTCGCGGATTACCCGGATCGCTTGCCCACGACCATTGATGCGCAGAAGATAGCTGCCCATGGCCGCACGGCGAATTTCGGCCTCATTGATCTGGTTGCGAGGCAGGCGAACACGCGACGTATCGAGTTGACGCCAGACCTGACCATTTTCCATGTAAAAGCGGTGCTTGTTGTAGGTATAGGTTTCGATCCGGTCGATCACCATCGTGATCCGTTCAACCGAACCATCGTCATCGCGATCAAGAACCTGCACGCCATTGGACTCGTCATTGGCTGCCATTGTTGTGGTGGCTGTGGACACTGCACTGTCTTCGCTATCGCCGTCAGCCGGGGCGGCGGGGTCAAGCGGGTTTGGCGCCGGTGCGCGCGGTGTGCTGTTTCCACCAAACATCGACAGGTTCAGACGCGGCAGGCTCGGTAGATCCAAACCGAATGTATCGCGTTCAACTGCTTCAACATCTTCGCGCAGCACAATCGCAACGTCGCCGCTGTCGCGAGCAGTTTGAAGCTGGCCGGAGGTGCGATCAAAACATTCCAGGCGCGCGGCCTGATCGGTGATCTGGCGACAGGCCAAAATACCGGACACCGGATCGCCGGCATCTTGTGCGTTTACCGGCGCTGTCAGTGCGAAACTGGCGCAACCGACAAGAAGGGCCGATTGAAGCGTGCGAATGGTTTTACGTTGGATATGGAATGTCATAAAAATCACCTGAGAGGAGTTACTGTACACGGCGAACGCGGAACCATCGCCCGGTTTCGTTGAGCTGCATCATGTGTGAACTCATAAACGTATTGCGTATGGCCACGGTGAGCTCAGTTGCCGGGCGTCGACGATATGAGGCGACATGGGTGTCGTCGGTCTGACGCCAAACCTGGCCGTTTTGCAGTGTGATAACCTTGCGACCATTGACGTCTTCTTCAAGTGACGCGACGGACAATCCGCTGATCCGGTCAATCTGCCCGTTGTCATCGCGTGTGACGACTCGCGTCGAGTCGGCTGGCGATTCGGCCGCTTGCTGAATATCGGCGCTTTCATTGCCGGAAAAACTCGGCAGGCTGACATTCGGCAAGCCCGGAATCCCAAAATTGGGAATGCTCAGACCGAATGTCGCTTCCTCTGCCGCTTCCAATTCGCCGCGCGATACGGTGACGACATCGCCGGAGGTTTCTGACGCTCGCAGCGTGTCGACCGCGCTATCAAGACAGGCCAGACGCGTGGAATCATCAACAAGATCGCGACATTCATAGAGCGGTTGAAGTGGCGAGCTGCCTTCCTGCGCGACTGCAGACGCGCTTCCAAATAGCATGAGTGCCAAGATTGGTAATCGTGTGTTCATATGATTTCGGTCACATTGAGCTAGAATTGATTGGGTCCAACTATGCGCGAGAGGCATGTCGCTGTCGACTAGATGTAGCCGCTTGCCTATAAGCAGACCCAGTTTGTACGACTTTTAAGGGAGATCCCACACCATGATCCGTTCGCGCCAGATTGTCAGTGCCTTGTTAATTGGAGCCTCGTCATTCGCTTTGGCGGCTTGTGGAGGCCGCAGTGACGACGCGGATTCGGGACTGTTGGTCCTCAATCGTGGTAACTCCGCGGAACCTTTGACGCTGGACCCTCACAAGGCCAGTGGCACATGGGAAAACAATATTATCGGCGATATGTTTATCGGCCTCTTCACAGAGGACGAGCATGCGGAACCGATTCCGGGCATGGCCGAGAGCTGGACGGTCAGCGAAGACGGTCTGGTTTGGACGTTTACGCTGCGCGAGGCGGTTTGGTCTGACGGCGTACCGGTAACAGCGGGGGATTTCGAGTTTGCGTTCCGGCGTATCCTGGACCCGGCGACGCTCGCGCAATACGCATCACTTCTCTATCCGATTGAAAATGCGCTTCCGGTTCACCAGACCGGCATGGACGAGACCGAGTTGGGCGTAACCGCAATCGATGACCGGACGCTCGAAATCCGGCTGGAATATCCAGCGCCTTATCTGCTCGGTTTGCTGACGCATTACACAACCTTCCCGGTGCCGCGCCACGTTGTCGAGGTGCATGGCGATCAGTGGATTCAGCCGCGCAATATTGTTGTGAACGGCCCGTACAAGCTTGAGCAATGGGCGACCAGCAATTTCGTTCACATCGTGCGCAATGAAAGCTTCTACGACAACCAGAATGTGTGCCTCGACGAGATTTACTTCTATCCAACGACGGACACCGCTGCAGCGGCACGCCGGGTTCAAAACAACGAGCTGGACGTCAATAATGAGTTTCCCGGACAACATATTGACCGGCTCCAGACCGAAATGCCCGAATATGTTCGCGTGAACCCGTATATGGGCACGGTCTATTATTCGATGAATAACGAGAACCCAGTATTCCAGGACGTGCGTGTGCGTAACGCCTTGGGCATGGCGATTGATCGTGATTTCCTGGCCGAGGAAATTTATCGTGACGGCCGTCCGACAGCCTATTCACTCGTTCCGCCGGGCGTTGCCAATTATTCAGATGGTGTCCGGGCGCAATGGGCTGACATTCCCGTTGAACAACGCCGTGAAATGGCGCGTGATTTGTTGATGGAGGCCGGATACGGCCCTGACAATCCGCTGGAGTTTGAATACACGTATCGAAACTCGGCTGACAATCCGCGTATCGCGCCTGTGGTTCAGCAGGACTGGAACAGTATCGCCGAATGGGTCAATGTATCTGTGACGCAGATTGAAACGCAGATTCATTATGAGAATTTGCGTTCGGCGGACTATGAAGTCGGCGACGGTGGCTGGATTGCGGATTTCAACGACGCGTATAACTTCCTCTACCTGGCTGAAACACAGTCTATTCCGATGAATTATTCACGTTACCAGAACCCGGAATATGATGACCTCATCGCGCGCGCCAATCGCGAGCTCGACATGGAAATTCGTGCCACCTTGCTGGCACAGGCCGAGCAGATGATGATTGACGACATGCCGATCATTCCGATCGTGTTTTATGTGAACCGGGCTTTGGTCAATCCGCGTGTAACGGGATGGGAAGATAACGTCCTGCACATTCATCGCTCACGCTATCTGTGCTTCAACGATGTCGAAGCCAGTGCCGCAAGTCTCGACGCTGAATCCACGACCGACGCCGGTTAGTCGCTGCACTATCCCCCTTCTCTCCGGTGATATAGATATGCCGGCAGGGGAGGGGCTAGCATGACAGATGATGATATTCTCGATACCGGAGCGGGTATCGTTACTGAAGGCGTCGCTGCATCCGCAGTTGCGGGCGGCGGGCGGCGTCGGCGGTCCTTTTTCAAATCGTCCACAGAAGACGGGGCCTGCTCAAATTGCGGGACAATTCTGCGCGGACGCATCTGCCATAGTTGCGGCCAGGATTCAGACGATTTCCATCGTCCGGTTTGGAGCCTGGTTGTCGACATTCTCGACGGCTTGTTTTCAATTGATGGGCGATTTTGGCGCACCGTTCCGCCGCTTCTCTACAGGCCCGGGCATGTCACGCGCCACTATCTGACAGGCGTTCGTGCGCGCTATGTCCAGCCGTTTCGCCTGTTGATTGCTGCCAGTGTCGTTTTCTTTCTGGTTTTCTTTTGGAGCAATGGCGGTTTTTCAGGCCTTTCGAATGGCGACAATGATGCGTTAAGCGACCCGGCAGCCACCGAAGAGCTTCTCACAGAGCTCGACCTGGTTGTTGAAGATAACCCTGAAGCCGCCGAAGAAATTCGCGCGGCCCGCGACATAATCGCCAGGGTTCAGGAGGATGTTGAGGCGACGCAGAACGACCCGACGCTCAATGCGCTGAGCGATGCGGAGCGCCGGGAGCGAGCCAAGGAACAGATACGACGGTATCTTTTACCGGAAGATTATCCAGATGAAGCTCCGCCGGATATGGACGAGCCTCTCAGGATTGGAGAGCCAGGCGAGGCACAGATGTCATTGGATATTGCGGGGTTTCGCGACTTGCCACTTGATGCCCGCCGTTTCATCGTCGCGCGTGCCGAGAGGATTATCAACAATCCATCAAGCTGGACGAACGCGATGCAACGATGGACGCCGCGATTGGTGTTCGTCCTGCTGCCAATTTATGCGCTGATGTTGGCCGCCTTACATATTTGGCGGCGAGGATTTTATCTATACGACCATCTTGTCGTTTCGCTCCACTTCCACGCATTCCTGTTTTTGTTTTTGACGATTCTCGTCCTTTTGTCGCCGGTCATTTCGATATCGCTCGCCAGCCTGATCTTCATCGCGTGGAGCAATATCTACCTCTATCGACTTCACCGCGTGGTTTATGAAGACGGTCGGCTAATGTCGATTTTGCGAACAATCATCCTCGACTTTCTCTACCTGATCATCTTGGCGATTTCATTTGTCTTGTTGATGGTCGTCGGCTTGTTGTCGGCTTAACGCCTATTCAGGTTCGGCGA
>CAXBKM010000060.1:0-9514 GCA_963976265.1 uncultured Maricaulaceae bacterium | reverse complement strand
GTCGAGTTTCCGGTCGGACCGCCCAATGACATATCCTCGACCGCACGAACCCTGCAGGGCGATTACGGTGTTTTGGAAACCTCAAGCTGGCGCGCGACGACAGAGTATGAAGACGTTCGTCCTGAGGGCGGCGCCCTTTACAACAGTGTCTGGTATGAGTGGACGCCCGCGGTTTCCGGGCGCGCGACATTTCTGGCGTCACGGCAAATTCAATCCAGGTTGAGCGAATTGCGCGTGTTTGAAAGCACCGACGGTGGTGGGCGAAGCCGGATTGCATTGTCAGAAAGAACCGGATCAGGCCCCAATGTAAGCTTTGATGTTGTCGCGGGGCAGGCTTATCTCATTGCCTATGGCGGTGAGTATAACGGGGACTGGCACGACTTCGCACTGATGTGGCGGACTGGAGAGGGTTCAACCACGCCGCTGCGAATGGCCGTCTTGCCCAATGCACGAGCGGTACGCGTGGGAGATACATTTACGGTTTTTGCGACCGTGGTACATTCCGCGAATGCAAGTGACACGGCAAGAAACTGCGTGATTGCCTATGCCGGGACGCCGTCGCCGACCTTCGAATATGCGCCGACAGATCCGGCAACGAATGCCATAAATGGCCCGGCCAATACGCTTTTCGATCTGGAGCCAGGTGAAGCCCGTACATTTGTCCTGACCGAGACCGTTCACCATCTGGATTATCGCAGCAGTTTTTCGGACATGACCCTTGCGCCACGCGCCTATTGCGGCGGCATGATGTCACCCGAAGTCAGCGGCCTGACGACCATCGATGTCTGGATCAGCGAAGCGCCGCCTCCAGATCCGATCGCCATAGCCGCGACAATTGATGGATCAGGCACGGCCAGGGCGTCGGTCGGTGGCACGACCGCATTCTCGGTTGCGGCAATCAATATCGGTGCCAGCGGTGATGTCCTGGTCGTACCCTATCACTGGTCCGACGAGTCCCGGCGCGAAGCCCCTGGGCTGGAACTCGCCATATGTGAAACTGACCCTCAATCCGGCGCTTGCCTGACGCCGCGTAGCGAAGAGTTGGAAATAGCAATGGGCGCGGGCGAGATCCGGACGTTTACCGTCTTTGTCACCAATGGACCGGAGGCGTTTCCTTTCGCGCCGGGCAGTCGTCGGATTCGGGTCAACTTCAGCCGCTATGGCCAAACCAGCGTGGCGTATGCGACCGCTGAATAGTGGTGTATTGAGGCGCCGCAGGGTCAGGTTGATGGGCCTCTGCGGAGTGCATGTGGGTGGTATACTTGGAAACTTAGCCTGTGCCGGTGCCAAGATTGGATTGCTGTCATCCAATAAACTTATTTCGGACAGGCGACGTCATTGTGTGAAGAACACCGAATAGGACGTGATATCAGCCGCCGGAGAAGGGAGGGCAGAATGCAATTGTATCGCCATCCTTGATCACTGTATCGCGCGGGACAATCTCGTCATTGATGATCAGCCGGACTGACGGATGGGTGAGAATTTCCGCCCGCTCATCATCTTGAGCGAGCCTGGCCAACAGACCGTCCACGTCCGCCATCTCCGGTACAAAGGCGATTTTATCGTCGCTGTGGCCCATGGCATCTCGAATGGACGCGAAGTAAAGCAGGGTCAGCATCGCCGTCTATCCGCCCGTATGGGCCATCGTGCGCGACACTTCTGTTGCCGCGCCGCGTGAGACATCAAATGCATGCGCTTCAGGTTTCAGAGCCATGGCTTGATCGAGCATTTGATCAACCGCCTGTGGCCCGCCTTCGCGCAGCGCAGCGCGCAAATCCAGTGCGCCATTTCGCCCCAAACACATGAATAATTGTCCTGTGCAGGTCAGGCGCACCCGATTGCATCCGGCGCAGAAATTCTGGGTCAGCGGCGAAATAAAGCCCAGGCGGCCACCCGTTTCTTCAATCCGGACATAGCGCGACGGCCCGCCGGTCGTGTCGGGAATATCGTTGAGTGTCCAGGCTGATTCCAGATCATCGCGAATATCCAGCAGTGACAGAAATTGGTCGGCGCGCTCGCCGTCAACATCGCCCAGCGGCATGACTTCGATCAAGGAAACATCAAAGCCGCGTCCATGGGCCCACGCGATCAGGTCTTTCAATGCGTGGCGGTTGGCCGACTGCATCGCAACAGCATTGATTTTAATTTTCAAACCGGCTTCGGCGGCCGCATCAATGCCGGCCAGCGTATCGGCTATACGGCCACCGCGGGTCAGCGCCGCGAACGTGTCGGGGTCCAGCGTATCGAGTGAAATATTGACCCGCTTCACGCCAGCATCCGCCAAACGTTTGGCATAGCGCGGCAATTGTGTGGCATTCGTCGTCAGGCAGATCTCACGCAATCCGTTGGCGCCGATACGGCCCCCCAGATTTTCGATGAGTGTCATAACGTCTTTGCGCACCAGCGGTTCACCGCCCGTGACCCGAATTTTGGTCACGCCGCGCCGGATGAAGGCATCCGCCAGCGTGGTGAGTTCCTCCAGCGTCAGAAGTTCAGATTTGGGCAGGAAATCGGGTCGCGCCTTCATGCAATAGACGCATCGCAGATCACATCGATCTGTCACCGACAGGCGCAGATAGGTGATCTGACGACCGAAAGTGTCGACCAGCGGCGTCCGGGTCACGAAGTCAGGCGGCATGTCCACGATATCAACTCCTGTCTGGGAACCCTTAATGCTTGATGAATATCAAGACGGCTAGCCCCGGGCGGCGAATCGTCGCGGCCTCAGGCTAGCTGCTCATATCGTCGATAAATGGATTGGGCTTGGCGAAAGCGGCCAATTTATCCAGATCCGATATCGTAATGTGCACGCCATCGACAGACACGCCATGCGATTGCAATACATTAAAGGCTCTGGACAAGTTCTCCGGGGTCATGCCGAGTAGCGAAGCCAGATTGCGTTTGCCAATTTTCAACGTGACGATTCCATCGCGCCCGGCCCTAATATTCAGGCGCAGGATATAATTTGCGACCCGTTCCACGGCCGTGCGCAGTTTCAGATTTTTCATGGATTTGACGACGACGCGATAGCATTGCGCCAATTCGGTCACGATAGCGCGGGCAAATTTGTCATCAGTGCCAAATATCCGCCTGATATCGACAGATGGGATCAGCAGAACCTGACTTTGCACCAGCGTCCGGCCCGACATCAGGAAGGGCAGGTCTTTTACGGTCGCCGCAAGAATGAAAGTCGAAACCGGCGACACTATCGCCAATGTGGTCTCCTTGCCGTCAGATGTTGAAAACAACTCAACACCCCCATCGACGACCACATACAGAAAATCGGCTGAATCGCCCTCGCGGATCAACTCGACGTGAGCCGGAAAGCGCTGAAGATAGGCGGCCGTCATCAGGGCATCAAAATTTTCCTGTGTCATGTCGCGGAACAGGCCGAGCGCGCGGACGGATTTGCGATCATCTTCTCTCATGCGTTTCCCCAAGCCGTATGTCGCGTGTTTTTGTAAAGCAGAATTGATATATATCAAGAGGAATGTTTTGTAGTGCAATTCATGCCAGTATTTATGTAAAGGGGTTGGTCAATCCAAATTAATTAAAGTCTTGTTTCTGCGCTCTTTTGACGCGCGACGCTTTGTGGTCTGCCAAATATTTGAAACGCGCAATATTCATATTTGCGAAATCAACACAGCGCGTTTCAGATTTTGGGGGAAATCATGTCACATCTCGATGGCGTAACTCGCGGCCAACAAAATCAGGCGCTCGGAATGAGCACGCTGGCCTTTACGGTCTGCTTCGCGGTCTGGACGATATTCTCGATAATCGGCATCCGGATCAAACAGGAACTCGGCCTGTCGGAAACCGAATTTGGCCTTCTGGTCGCGACGCCGGTTCTGACCGGATCAATCAGCCGGATTTTCCTCGGCATCCTGGCCGAGCAATACGGCGGACGGATCATTTTCCCCATCCAGATGGTCACGACGGCCATTGCCTGCTTCCTGCTGTCCTGGGCGAACAGCTATGTGATGTTCCTGATCGCCGCGCTCGGTGTCGGGCTCGCGGGTGGGTCCTTCATTATCGGCATCGCTTATGTCTCGCGCTGGTATGAGGCCAAATCACAGGGTACCGCGCTGGGTATATTCGGCGTTGGCAATATGGGCGCAGCCGTCACCAATTTTGGCGCGCCTTTTCTGGTGGTTGCCTTCGGCTGGGAAATGACGGCGCAGATTTATGCCGGTGCTCTTCTGGCCATGGCGGCAATTTTCTATCTATTCACCAAGCCCGATCCGGTGACAGAACAGCGCCGCAAGACAGGCGCGAAACCCGCTTCAGCGTTGATGCAGCTAGAGCCGCTCAAAAACCCGCAAGTGTGGCGCTTTGCCGTCTACTACTTCTTTGTTTTCGGAGCCTTTGTTGCACTCGCCAACTGGCTGCCCCGATATTATGTCGGCGCTTATGGGCTGGATTTGGGAACGGCGGGCATGCTGGCCGCTGCATATTCCCTGCCAGCTTCGATCTTCCGGGCGCTAGGCGGATGGATGTCCGACAAATGGGGTGCACGCTTTGTGATGTACCTCACCTTTATAGTCTCACTGGTCTGCCTCTTCATCCTCAGCTACCCGGAAACCCGCTATGTCGTCAGCGGCATTAACGGGCCCATCGAATTCAGCTTTGGCATTGGGGTACCGCTGTTTGCCTGCCTGTCCATTGGGCTTGGCTTCGTCATGTCGCTCGGCAAAGCCGCCGTCTACAAGCACATCCCCGTCTATTACCCGCACCATGTCGGCTCGGTCGGCGGTCTGGTTGGCATGATTGGCGGTCTGGGCGGATTTGTTCTGCCGATCAGCTTTGGCATCATGAATGACCTGACCGGTGTGTGGACCAGCTGTTTCATGCTGATGTTCGTGATCGTGCTGGTTTCAACCATCTGGATGCATGTTGCCATCCGCCGGATGGAACGCCGCAAATTCCCGCAATTGGCAGACGAAAAACACCTCAGCGATGTCCCCGACGGGCCCATTCCCGCCCCGGAACACCGCTGAGACTGTCGCTGTGATGTTGCCCGCCATTACTCCCCAGTTCGGTCCGGGCGGCATCACAGTACCGACGCTTAAAACCTGAAGGATACCCGCCATGGGCAAGGATCTGAAAAACTGGAACCCCGAAGACTCCGAACAATGGGAGTCAACCGGCAAGGCCATTGCCAATCGTAATCTGTGGATTTCGATCCCGGCCCTGCTCTGCGGGTTCGCGGTCTGGCTTTACTGGGGGATTATCACCGTCCAGATGATCAATCTGGGCTTTGCCTTCAGCCCGTCAGAACTGTTCACCCTGGCCGCGATTGCCGGCCTGACCGGTGCGACGCTGCGCATCCCTTCGACCTTTTTCATCCGCATGGCTGGCGGACGAAACACGATCTTTCTGACGACCTCGCTTCTGATTATACCGGCGGCGGGCACAGGTTTCCTCCTGCTCAACCCGGATACGCCGCTCTGGCAATTCCAGCTGATGGCGCTCCTGTCCGGTTTCGGCGGCGGAAATTTCGCCAGCTCCATGTCCAATATCAGCTTCTTCTTCCCCAAAAAGGTTCAGGGCTATTCGCTTGGCATGAATGCGGGCCTTGGCAATTTCGGCGTCACCACGATGCAGATTCTGATCCCGCTGGTGATGACCGCCGGCATTTTCGGCGGCGCGCCCATGGTGCTCGAAAACATGTCGGGCACGCTGATCGGAACCATCCCGGCGGGAACCGACACCTATCTGCACAATGCCGGATTTATCTGGGTCGTCATTCTTGTGCCCATCGTGATCGCGACGTGGTTCGGCATGAATAATATCGTTGATGAGCATGTGTCCCCGGACATTGGTTCGCCATTTGGAGCTTTCGCCAAAATTCTCGGCATGCTGGCAATTGGCCTGATTACGGCGGCGGCGGGTCTCTGGTTGATGCTACCGGATACCGCAGGCGGTTCGGGTTGGGGTGTGTCCAAATGGATTGTCCTGCCACTGGTCATTGCCGCCACGGTCTTTGCCCTGAAAATGATCCCCGGTGCGATCCGCAAAAGCCTCGACCGCCAGTACAAAATTTTTAACAACAAGCACACTTGGGCGATGACGGTGATCTATACGATGACCTTTGGCTCCTTCATCGGCTATGCGGCCGCTTTTGGTCTCGCCATCAAGGTCATCTTCGGTTTCCAGCACGTCATGGTCGACGGTGTGATGACCCACACCATTAGCAATCCTGACGGTCCCTCCGCCCTGATGTTTGCCTGGACGGGGCCTTTCATAGGCGCCTTGATCCGTCCGATTGGCGGCAAGCTGGCTGACAAGTTCGGCGGTGCAATGGTCACGCAGATCATCTCGGTTGTGATGGTCGTCTGTGCGCTGGGCGTCGCCTGGTTCATGAAGCAGGCCTATGGCTCTGAAACACCGCAAGAATTCTTTACGCCCTTCCTGATCCTGTTCCTGATCCTGTTTGCCGCGACCGGCATCGGCAATGGCTCAACTTTCCGCACGATTGCCGTTGTCTTTGATCGCGAACAGGCCGGGCCGGTTTTGGGCTGGACATCTGCCGTGGCGGCCTATGGGGCCTTCATCATCCCACAGGTCTTCGGCGAACAGATCAGGGCCACGACACCGGAATACGCGCTGATCGGCTTTGCCATTTTCTACACCGTCTGCATCGCCATCAACTGGTGGTTCTATCTGCGCCCCGGCGCTGACCAGAAAAACCCATAAGGACGACTGACCCATGAGCCATCTCCTCGACCGCCTCACATTTTTCACGCGCAAGTCTGAAAGCTTTTCTGACGGGCACGGGATTACAACGACCGAAGACCGCAAGTGGGAGGATTCCTATCGCAAGCGCTGGCAGCACGACAAAGTCGTCCGCTCGACCCATGGCGTAAACTGTACCGGTTCGTGTAGCTGGAAAATCTACGTCAAGGGCGGGTTGGTGACATGGGAAACCCAACAGACCGATTATCCGCGGACCCGGCCTGATCTGCCCAATCATGAACCACGAGGCTGCTCTCGCGGAGCCAGTTATTCCTGGTATATGTATTCCGGCAATCGGCTGAAATACCCGCTTATTCGCGCCCGTCTGTTGAAAGCGTGGCGCAAGGCGCGTGAAACCCATTCGCCGATGGCGGCGTGGCGATCGATACAATCCGATCCGAAAACACGCGACTCCTATGTGTCAAAGCGCGGTTCGGGCGGATTTGTCCGCGGCAATTGGGATGAAGTCAACGAAATCATCGCCGCTGCGAACGCCTATACAGCCAAGGAATATGGGCCTGACCGGGTGTTTGGATTCTCACCCATTCCGGCCATGTCCATGGTCTCCTACGCCGCCGGATCGCGTTACCTGTCCCTGCTGGGCGGCGTCTGCATGTCGTTTTACGACTGGTATTGCGATCTGCCCCCGGCGAGCCCGCAAACCTGGGGCGAGCAGACCGACGTTCCGGAATCAGCTGACTGGTATAATGCCGGCTTCCTGCTGATCTGGGGCTCGAATGTCCCGCAAACCCGAACGCCGGATGCCCATTTCTATACCGAGGCGCGCTATCGCGGCACCAAGTCTGCGGTGATTTGCCCGGACTATTCCGAAGCGGCCAAATTCGGCGATATCTGGCTCAATCCCAAACAGGGCACGGATGCGGCACTGGCGCTCGCCATGGGCCATGTGATCCTGCGCGAATACCATCTCGACCGGCAGGCGGAATATTTCGAACGCTATGCGCGCGAAAATACCGACATGCCCAATCTGGTCCGCCTGGAAATGAAGAATGGCCGCTATGTGCCGGGACGGCTGCTGCGGGCGTCGGATTTCGATGACAGTCTGGGCGAAGACAATAACCCTGACTGGAAGACAATCGCCTATGACCGCAAAAGCGGGCGCTATGTCGCGCCGCACGGCTCGGTCGGTTTCCGCTGGGGTGAAACGGGAAAGTGGAATCTCGAACAGAAGGACGGCCGGGGCGATGATGTCGAACTGGAATTGTCCTTTATTCTTGATGATCGCCATGACGAGCAAGTCGATGTCGGCTTCCCGTATTTCGGCAACAAGCATCACGACCATTTCGCCGGGACTGACCATCCCGATGTCCTGAACCGCAAACTGCCTGCACGACGGGTCGCGCTGAAAGACGGCGACGCACTGGTCGTGACGGTCTTTGATCTTATGTGTGCCAATTATGGCCTCGACCGGGGTCTGGGCGGCGACCATCTCGCGTCTAGCTATGATGACATGGCGCCCTACACGCCGGCCTGGGCCGAAACCATTACCGGTGTGGACCGCAAGAAGATCATCGCCACCGCGCGGGCCTTTGCCACCAATGCGGAGAAAACCGAAGGCAAGTCCATGGTCATCCTCGGCGCGGGGTTGAACCATTGGTACCACATGGACATGAATTACCGGGGGATCATCAATCTCCTGGTGATGTGTGGCTGCGTCGGTCAATCCGGCGGAGGCTGGGCACACTATGTCGGGCAGGAAAAGCTGCGCCCGCAAACCGGCTGGCAGCCGCTCGCCTTTGCGCTCGACTGGAATCGTCCGCCGCGCCATCAGAATTCTACCTCCTGCTGGTATGCGCATACAGACCAGTGGCGCTATGAATCGCTTGATGTGAATGAAATCCTCTCGCCGACGGCTCCTGACGGGGATTGGTCAGGGTCGATGATCGATTACAATGTGCGCGCCGAGCGCATGGGCTGGTTGCCGTCCGCGCCGCAACTCCAGACCAACCCGTTTGAGCTTGCCAGGGCCGCCAAGGCGGCGGGCGCAGATCCCAAGGACTATGTGCTGGACGGGCTGAAGTCCGGCGAGATCAAAATGTCCTGCAATGCCCCGGACAATCCGGCCAACTGGCCACGCAATTTGTTTGTCTGGCGCTCCAACCTGCTGGGCTCTTCCGGCAAGGGGCATGAATACTTCCTCAAGCACCTGGTCGGGGCGAGCCACGGCGTGATGGGCGCAGAAATAGGCGAAGACATGCGCCCCTCCGATGTCGAATGGGTCGACGAAGCCCCTGAAGGCAAGCTGGACCTTCTGGTGACGATCGATTTCCGGATGTCCACGACTTGTGTCTATTCCGACATCGTGCTGCCGACCGCGACCTGGTACGAGAAAAATGATCTCAACACGTCGGACATGCATCCCTTCATCCACCCACTGACTGCGGCAACCGACCCGGCCTGGGAGGCGCGCAGCGATTGGGACATTTTCAAGGGTCTGGCCAAAAAATTGTCAGAGATCGCACCCGAAGAGCTCGGTGAAGAAACCGATGTCGTCATGGTGCCGATCCTTCATGATACGCCCGGAGAAATCGCCCAGCCCTTCGACGTCAAGGACTGGAGCAAGGGTGAAGTTGACGCCATTCCAGGCGTGACCATGCCGCAGATCGCCGTCGTCGAACGTGATTACGCCAATCTCTACAAGAAGTTCACCTCGCTGGGCCCGCTGATGAATTCACTGGGCAATGGCGGCAAGGGCATTGGCTGGAACACCGATCATGAGGTTGAACATCTGGCTGCGCTCAATGGTGTTGTCACAGAA
>CAXBKM010000059.1:0-9545 GCA_963976265.1 uncultured Maricaulaceae bacterium | reverse complement strand
TGAAAAAGTATCCAACCCACGCAAAGAAGCCGACGAAAACGACCTGCATGTCGAGAATGACACCTTTCTGTCGATGGGGCTGAAACCCACCACGCTGGAAGCCGGGCTGATGGACGAGGTTACGCAGATCGCCCGCAAATATGCTGACAGGTGCGACAGGTCCAAAATTCCGTGTGTGTCCTACTGGAACCAGAAACAGGCCGATGACGGTCGAAATCCGCCCTTGAAAGCGGTGTCTTAAAGCGCACCCTCGCGTGGCCAACCGGGCGATTCCGGATCGCCATGGCCGCGTTCCGGCGAGATGAAATCCAGGCATTGCGCCATCTGTTCGTCTGAAACGGCAACGCCGCAGAATTCCGCGATCTGCTCAACAAAACGCTTGGGCCGTACCAGCACTTTCTCATAGCTGACGATGGCAGATGGCGCGTGTGTTTCGCTTAGAAACCGCGTTGCGCGAGAATACAGGTCCAGTGCATTGGTCATTTCTCCGAGGCGGTCTGCACCGTTGATTTTATGGACCCGTTCTGCGCTCGCTGCCGCATCGCGAAAAACGGCAATGATGCGTGGTGCCGGCAAATGTTGAATGATGTCTCTGGCATAGAGAACCCCATGCGGGTCTTTCCAACCCCAAGGCGCGTCACCCGCCGCCCGCGCCTGGATGAGCGGCCTCATCCGATCCAGCGCGTCTTGGTATTCAGGCGATGCAGAATTGCCCAACGGCCCCGCAGGACCGCGTGCATCCTGAATGTCGAGATCCTCATTGTTTCCGCGCCCTTGCCGCGCGCCCATATCCACGCCCATAAGGCGCAATACGCCTGCCACCATTGAGGTCCCCCCGCGCGGTGCTCCAAAGACAAAGGCCCCGCGCACCGGAGTTTCGGGTGGCGGATTCAGGGCAAAGAGCGGGTCTGAGCGTTCATACACGGCGGGCAATCCTCGGCAGGCTAGCAGGTCAAATGATGCGTCAGGCGGTTCATGAAATCCATGCAGGCCGTCATTTCGCTGATCGCGATGAACTCGTCAGGCTTGTGCGCCTGGGCAATCGAGCCGGGGCCACAGACAACCACTGACAGGCCTGCACTCTGGAACTGGCCAGCTTCGGTCCCGAAAGACACGAAATGCGTGGCGTTATCGCCGGTCAGGGCGCGCGCCAGGCGCTCAGCTTCGCCGTCGTTTTCAGGAGCCAAGGCCGGGGCGTCAGATCGCGTTTCTACATGAATGCGTGCGTCGGGCGCATGGCGCTTCATGTCAGCTTCGAGGGCGCGTGCCAGCGCACGCAGCTCGTCGGCAGCCTTGCGCGCATCATCCCAGGGTGCAGGCCGCATCAGCGTTTCAAACCAGGCCTCGCGTGCCAGAATATTGCTGGCCGTCCCGCCACCCAATTGCCCGACAGTGATAGTGCCAAAGGGTGGATCAAAGGGCGAGTCCGGTGGTGCTGCATTCTCCCATTCATCGGCTTTGGCATGCAGGAAGCTCAGCAGGGGGATCATATTCGTGACCGCGCATGCCCCGTCATGAATTCGCGAGGAATGCGCTTCATGGCCTGAAACATCAACGCGCAGCGAATATAGCCCCTTATGGCCCGTGACGACTTTCATCTCGGTCGGCTCACCAATGATCGCAAGCGCGGGTTTCGGGCGAACAGCCATCATGCGCTCAATCATTGCGGGCGCGCCCAGACAGCCGATTTCCTCGTCATAGGAAAAGGCGAAATGTACCGGCTTTTTCAAGTCCGCCGCGGCAAAGTCACGGGCTGCTGTCAACGCACAGGCGATGAACCCCTTCATGTCGCATGTGCCGCGCCCGTAAAGCCTTTCGCCTCGCTGCGTCATTGCAAAAGGATCGCTGGACCAGTCCTGGCCATCAATCGGCACGACATCGGTATGGCCAGACAGAACAACACCGCCATCAATGTCAGGGCCCAGAATTGCATGCAGATTGGCTTTTGTGCCTGTCGGGTCGAGCGTGCGCTCGCACCGGGCACCGAGGCCTGTCAGGTGGTTTTCCAGAAAATCAATCAGGGCGAGATTGGACAGGCGGGACGTGGTGTCGAATGCGACCAACTGACCAAGCAGGTCGAGGGCGTTGCGATTGGCGGTCAATTCGGCCATTTAAATGGTCTCACATCATCGCTTCTGGACTTTTATCAAGTCTACAGGCCTCGCGGCCCGAATGGGAATGAATGACATGACCCAAAACACACTTCGGCTCAATCCGAACCTTGATCGCAAGGCCTTGGCGGAAACCTTTGCGCGAGACGGTGTCGTCCAGCTGCCTGTGCTTTTCCCTGGTGAAGTTGCCAATGCTCTTGAGGCGATTTTGATGCGCAATACCAAATGGCGCTCGATTCTGATCGACAGTTCGGATCGGTCGCGCGGGTTTCGGCCCGAAGAATTGGCGGCGCGGCCCTCTGCAGAATCTCAGCGCCTGCAGGACGAAGTATTCCCGCGAGCCCATGTTCCGCCCTTTGCCGGAGCCGGTCGCTATTCGGTCACCGGATGGCTGGATCACGGACGGGTCGATCCCGACGCCTGACCGGACAAAAATATTAGGGCTTTTTTAACCGCGCTTGCGAACGCCGTTTTAACAGGCTGCGTGGCATAAGCCGCCTCTAATGGTGAATTATCACTGGAGGCGGGCATGAAGTTTTTTGGTAAAATTCGATCTTTCCTGACGGCAACCGGCGGGAATGTGGCAACAATTTTTGCCATGGCCTTGATGCCTATCACAGTCCTGTCAGGGGGCGCGGTCGATGTCAGCCAGGCCATGAATGCCCGTTCTCGTCTCGCCGAGGCTATGGACGCCGCAGCGCTCGCCGTCGGTGGGCAGGTCCACTTGACCGATGCCGAAGCGACGCAGGTTGCATGGGATTATATCAACGCCAATTACCCCGCCCGTGAAATCGGTGCGGTGCAATCGCTGAATGTCAGCATTGATCGCGATTCCGGAACGGTGGTGGTCACCGGGCAATCATCCGTTCAAACCGCCATGCTGGGCATTATGGGCATGGACGCAATCACGGTCGATTGGGAGAGCGAAGTTCAGCAGAGTCGTCAGGCCCTGGAATTGGCCATGGTCATGGATAATACTGGCTCGATGGGCGGATCAAAAATTCGGGCCCTGCGCGAAGCGGCCCTGCTCCTGACCGATGTCCTGTATACCAGTGGCGATCCGGATCGCCTGTCGATTGGGCTCGTGCCCTTCGCCGCGACGGTCAATGTAGGCACCCAGTTTGAACGCGAATGGTGGCTCGACCCCAACGGGGAAAATCCAATCCACGGTGAATGGGCCGGGGATCACAATATGGGCCATGGCAATGATGCCGATGGCTGCGATGATAGCAATCCAAGCCTACAAAACAATAACGGTCGTGGTCGTGGCCGTGGTGGTCGCGGCGGCGGTCGTGGCCCACGCGATCCAGGTTCGGACGAGTGCAACAATGAGGCTAATCTTCAGTCACACTGGGATGTGTTTGACGCATTGCGCAATACATCCTGGGAGGGCTGTGTCGAAGCCCGCGCTCTGCCGCTCGATATTGAAGATGTGGCAGCTGACCCTTCGCGTCCGGAAACCCTGTTTGTGCCGTATCTGGCTCCCGATGAGCCTGACGATGGCGGCTTTCACAACAGCTATCTGGATGATGGTCGTGGCCTGAATGGCATTCTCAACATCATGTCGAGTTTCGCTCGATATGTCGGCGGCCGGCCATCGGGCGGAGATCCGAACGCGGCATGTACGACAACACCGATCACGGCTATGACCAGTGATCGCCGGACGATTGAAGACGCCATTCGCGCCATGAATGCCAGCGGGACAACCAACATCCCCAACGGCATTGGCTGGGGTGTTCGCGTCCTGTCGCCACAAGCCCCATTTACAGATGGCGCAGAGTTTGGTGATCGCGACACATTGAAAGCCATGGTCATCCTGACCGATGGCGACAATGTCATGCGCGGCGGAAATGGCGCCCTGATGTCGCGCTATGAAGCCTATGGCTATGCCCGCGATGGCCGCCTGGGCCTGACAACGTCCAGCAGCAATCAGCTTTCCGACGCGCTTGACGACCGCACAGCGGCAGCGTGTCAATACGCTCGCGAACAAGGCATTCGGGTCTATACGATCACCTTCCAGGTCAATTCTTCGTCGACCCGTGAACTCATGGAAAACTGCGCCAGCCATCCGAGCCTGTATTTCGACAGCCCGTCGAGCTCGGCCCTGCGCGAAGCCTTCAATCTGATTGCCGGGGATTTATCGAATTTGCGCCTGTCGCGCTAATACGACCCATCCCTTTAATCAATCATTCGCCCTGTCACGTGATTTCAAATGCGTGACAGGGCGTTTTGCTGCTCACTGCCTGGCTCTTGAGGTTGTAAAGACAGGGCCAGAGCCATGGGCGGGCGATCTATACGGAGATTATTGAGCGATAAACGTGGCCACGCGGCCATGCTGTTTTCCTTGCTCCTGTTTCCCATTGCTGGCCTGTCTGGAGCCGCCGTCGATTTCCATCAGGCGATGAGCGCACGCTCGCGCCTCGCCGATGCGCTCGACGCCGCGGCGCTTGCCGTTGGGGCCTCGCCCTATATCAGTGATGAAAGCGCCGACACGCTGGCGCGTGATTTTCTCGACGCCAACTATCCAACCCATACAATCGGCACGCTGGGCACGATCACAGTCACGCTCAACCATATTGCAGACACGGTCATCGTTGCCGGCGAGTCGCATGTTGAAACCGCCTTTCTCGGCCTGATCGGGATTGGGCATTTGACGGTGCACTGGGAAACCGAAGTCGCGCGGGCGCGGCAAACCCTGGAACTGGCCATGGTGCTGGACAATACCGGGTCCATGTCAGGGTCAAAAATATCGGCCCTTCGCGATGCGGCGGCCATGCTGACCGACATCCTCTTCGACAATGCCGACGACCCTGAACGCCTTCGGATTGGGCTGGTTCCCTTCTCGTCAACAGTCAATGTCGGTACGCAATATGAGCGCGCCTGGTGGCTCGATCCGGATGGCCTGTCGCCCGAGCATTCCAACAATTTCGACCCACCCGCCAATCGCTGGGATGTGATCGATTCCATGCAATATGAGAGCTGGGATGGCTGCGTTGAAGCGCGTGAAATTCCGTTCGACATTGAGGATGAAGCCCCGAATCCATCCGCGCCCGAAACCCTGTTTGTGCCCTATTTCGCGCCTGATGAACCCAGTGGCTTTAGCGGCTATTCCAATTCGTATCTGTCGGACGCCATGGGCGGGTATAATCTTCTGGGCCGCTTGATGAATACCGCGAAATATGCGGGCCGAAATCCATCGGGTTCAGCCTCGAATTGGGGGTGTTCAGCCCGGCCCATTACTCCGCTCACATCCAACCGAAATGATATTGATGATGCGGTCGGTGACATGATTGCCAGTGGCACAACCAATATCCCGATCGGCATAAGCTGGGGGGTGCGCATTCTCTCGCCCCAGGAACCCTTTACTGAAGGGTCTGAGTGGGATGACGACGAGACCATCAAGGCGATGGTGATCCTGACCGACGGCGAGAATTATCTCAATGGTCGCGGCAATATCAATTACTCCGACTATTCGGGCTATGGCTATATCCGTGAGGGCCGTCTGGGCGTCATCACCTCCAGCGATTCCGCCCTGCGCAATGCCCTCAACGACCGCACTGAAGCGGCCTGTGAATATGCCAGGGACCAGGGTATTCGCGTTTACACGATCACCTTCCAGGTCAATTCGAACTCAACGCGCAACATGATGCGCGATTGTGCCACGCATCCCAGCCTCTATTTCGATAGCCCGTCGAGCGCTGCCCTGCGCAATGCGTTTGAACTGATCGCGGGCGATCTGACCAATCTGCGTCTGGCGCGCTAGCTGTCGTCGCTCGCTGCCATGATATCCGCGCAGGACGGCTCTTCGCGCGCTGGCAAGCAGACCAGTTCCATACGGAACATCAGCGCCATGTTCGGGCCAATCGGCCCCACGCCGCGTTCGCCATAGGCCAGATTGGACGGGATGAAGAGTTCCCATTCCTCACCAATTCGCATCAGTGACAAGGCTTCATTCCAGCCCGGAATAAAGCCGGTTGAGGAATGCGTGATCGGCGCGCCACGCTCATAGGAGGAATCGAAGACCTCACCGTTTGGAAAACTGCCTTCATAATGGGCCGTCACCATTTCGCCGGGCGTTGGCGAAGGCATGTCGTCCCCGCTCGCCTGTAAAACCCGCAGCAGCAGGCCTGATGGCAGCGCGTAGACGCACGTCTCTTCTGCCTTGGCCTCAAGGTAGAGTGTGGATTCCAGTTGATTGCGGTCTGCCTGGCTCGGCTCGCCATGAAATTCCGGCTCTCCGAGATCGGCGCTTGCCACGCCGTCATAGTCCGCGACATGGCATTCGCGCGCGGCGGCGACGATTGATGCCGCATCAGTCGGATCTTCGGGAATGGGCGGCGTCGCTGGTTCAGACGAGCAGGCAGCCATTGCAAAAGACAGGGCGGTGAAAAGAACGACGCGGCGCATGAAGGAACTCCAGATAAATAGCGATTACGCGCATTCTTACTCTGAAACGCGTCGGCGTCGATTCCTTTCGCCTGTGCTGGTTGTCAATCAGTCTCAGCGGCCGTTTTCATCAAGTCCAGCACGGCCGGCCAATTGCCAACGAAATAGTCACGCGCGCCATCCCATTGACCGCCCCAGCCCCAACCTGAATGCAGGATCGTGACACGGGTCCGGGTTTCAGACAGCGGTTCAAACGTCAATGTCAGCGATGTCAGATGAGGCCTCACATCGGCCATATAGGGCGGGAGTGCCCAGGTGATCGCCAGCATGCGCTCGTTTTGCAAGCCCAGAATGTGCGTGCCTTCAGATCCGCGCTGTCCCTCAGGGGCGTCCAACGCAAAATAGACCTCATACCGGCCACCGGGTTCAAGCTCGATCAGGGAGCCGGGCGCAAAGAAGGACAATCCTTCTTCCGTCGTCCACATCGCCCAGGCTTCACCGACCGGCGCATCGATTTCAATGGAGGCCGTGATCGGTCCGGGTGCGTCCTTTGCATCCGCCGATGTCGCCAGAACCAGCCCCGTCAACAAGGCCGCAAACACCTTTAACATCTAGCTCTCCCCACCCAGTTTCTGGGCGACAAATCCGGCCGCAATCGCTGCTGGAATCGCCGGCAGTCCACTGACAAAGCCTGATCCGATCGTTTCGGCCACGGGCAGAATCGACCATCCCGGCAGAATGGCATACTGGCCAGTGATGAAGACCAGAAACCCAACCCCCACCATCACTGCATTCATCAACCAGCCGTCTTTGGCCCGTGTTTTCAATAGGAACCAGGCGGCCGCCAGCGAATAGATTGCAAAACCCGCAATCATTGATGGAAAGGTTGATGTGTCCGTCACCGGGCGCAACGTCTCGCCAAGCCCTTCATAGAAAAGCGGAACAATAACAAAGGATGCGGTCAATCCGCTGAGCAGGAAGCTCACCACAAAGAAAGTCAGAAAAGTCGCGCCAAAACGCATGATAAATCTCCCCAATAAGGCACAGCACGGGTTGATCCCGCCGCCGAACAGGCATATCTAGACACTGTCTAGTTGCAAGAGTCAATACGAGGCTTCGAACCGCTTTGGAAGACACGGCAGCCATCGCCAAACCGAAGGGGCAGTATCACCACGGTGATTTGCGGAGCGCCTTGCTGCGCGCGACAGAACAACTGGTCTCGGAAAAAGGCACAGGTGCCGTGTCACTGCGCGAAGTCGCGCGGATTGCAGGTGTCAGCCATGGCGCGCCCGCCCATCACTTTGTCAACAAAACCGGCTTGTTGCTGGCCTTCGCGCAGGAAGGCTGGGATCGCATGATTGCCGCCATATCAGACGGAATAGACACACACGCGCCGACCAATGGCCCTGAATTGCTGGAAACAGTGGGGCAGGCCTATTTCGCCGTCGAAAACCCGGGTCAGTTCGAAGTCATGTTCCGGCGTGATCTCTATGACACCAAGGACACCGGCTATGTAGGCGCAGGCGAAAGTGCCTGGGTCTTCCTCAGTGATACAATCCAGCAATGCATCGATGAGGGTTTTGCCGAAGCTGAAGACGCCGAACCCTTTACCGTTATTGCCTGGTCAATGGTGCACGGCCTGGCCGCCCTGTGGAATTCAGGCCGGGTGAAGTCGCGGTTCGAGCGCCTGGAAATCGCGAGACTGAACCGCGAAGCCAACAGGCGCCTGACCGATCTGATGTTTGACAGACCGGCCAGACGCACAATTTCCTAAGGCTGCCAGTTTTCTGAGACAATCGTCATCCGATACGCCGTTCCGTCGCGCAGATAGGTGTTGGCCACATCGGCCAATTCCTCACGCGTGATCGCCTCAAGGTCCGCAATCAGTGACCGGGCATTGTCCAGCCGTGACGGATCTTCCTGGGAGCCCGACAGCACGTTGAGCCAATAGCCATTACCTTCGCGCGCATCCTGAATTTGCTCCAGGATTGGCCGGCGAGCACGCAACATTTCATCGTCTGAAATGGCACCATCTGCCGTCGCAGCGACAATCTCATCGACGATGTCATAAACGCGGTCCACTTCTTGAGGGTCGATATTGATACCGATCCAGAAATAGCCATAACCCGGATAGATTTCGCTCTCGACATTCGAGTTCGCCGTCGAATAGGTCAGCCCCTCACCTTCGCGCAGACGCTCGGTGAGTTTGAGATCAATCACGGCGTTGAGCATCGACAGGCGACGCGACAATTGCACGTCAGAGAAATCGACCGTTGGCCAATATGTGTTCACATAGGCCTGATTGGCTTCACCGCGATGGGTCAGCACAACCGGCTCTGCGGTCGGACCAGGGAAGACGACATTGCGCGCCTCCGGATATTCCGGCCATTCGCTGGCCCGTTCCGGCAAAGCGCCAAATGTGTTGGCCACGGCGGCAATCGCATCATCCACGCTGACATCACCGACAATCGTGATTTCAATCGGCGCCCTGGCGAGCGCGTCATCCAGGAAATCACGAACATCATCGAGGTCCACTTCAGCCAGTTCTTCCTGGGTCGGGAAGCCAAAACGTTGATCGCCGGACCGGATCAGGCGTGCGCCTTCTGCACTCAATACACCGGTCGGGGAGGAATAGCTGATCCGGCGAAATTCTTCGATTGACCCCTGGAATTGCGCCAGACCTTCCGGACGCCAACCCGGTGCAGTCATGAACGCAGCATAGACTTGAAGCTGAACTTCCAAATCGGCTGGTGTTGTCCCGCCGCCAAAGGAGAATGTATCGCCACCAACGCTGAAGTTTGCACCGACGGAACGGCCCGCCAGAACGCGGCCCAGATCATCGGCGCTATGGGCTTCCAAACCGCTTGATGTGAAGACCGATGACGCCACGGTGCCGACGACAGCCGCCGTTGTTGGTTCAAGGTCACCGCGACCGAACTGGATGTTCAGCGACACGCGACGCGCGCTGAAATCCGTTGATTTCACATTCAAACGCACGCCGTTCTCAAATACGATCTGCGTAAATTCGAGATCATCGATTTCGGTGCG
>CAXBKM010000058.1:0-9614 GCA_963976265.1 uncultured Maricaulaceae bacterium | reverse complement strand
AGCGCGGGGTGCAGATCGTCGCGCCCAGATCCATGATCGCTTGCGCATAATCGCCGGGACGGTCCGGGTCCGCGATTGCGCCGGCCAGTTTGCGAATCTCCGGCTTGGCTTTCGGTAAAGGGGTTTCAACGCGCCGCAAACGGCTGATGACGCGCTCGACATTGCCGTCCACCACGCTGGCGGGCTGGTTAAACGCCGCCGCGCGGATGGCATTGGCCGTGTAATCACCAATACCCGGCAGGGCGCGCAAATCGTCCAACTCACTTGGAAATTCGCCACTCAATTCATTAGAGATCACCTTGGCACAGGCGATTAGATTGCGCGCCCGCGCATAATAGCCAAGCCCCGCCCACTCGGTCATCACCGCGTCAGGATCGGCATTCGCAAGGTCCTGGATTGTTGGCCAAAGCTTCAAAAACCGATGCCAGTAAGGCGTCGCATGCGGCACGGTGGTTTGCTGCAGCATGATCTCCGACAGCCAGATCGCATAGGGGTCTGCAATCGCACCGCTGGCGCGGTCTTCGGGACGAATTCGCCAGGGCAAAGCGCGCCCGGACCGGTCATACCAGTCCAGCAAGGCCCGGCGCAGTCTCTTTGTTTCGCTGTTCGAGGCGGATTGCCGCGCCATATGTGTCTGCCTTGTCACTTGTGTACGCCGGTAAATGGGGCGACGATTGCACCATGACCAGAGCCCCTCGATCGTCAACGGTGGAAAGCGCTGCGGCCCGTTACCTGGCCGAGCGGCGTGGGCGTGCGGCATTCAGGGGGGCGCCGTCCGTTGCCCGCGCCGCGGCAAAGATACTCAAACCGCTGGCCAATCGTTTTGGCCCCGGTGTCGATACGCTCAGCGAACACTGGGCGGATATTGTCGGCGAGAAGGTTGCCGCCTGGAGCGCACCCGAAGCGATACGCGGCGGCGTACTGCACATCATTGCCAAAGGACCTGCGGCCGCGATTGTTGAGGCGCAGGCGCCGCGCATTCTGGAACGGGTCGCCAATTTCGCCGGTGATCGGGCGCCCAATCGCCTGCGTGTTCGGCAAGGCACACCGCACACATCAACGCAGCACCGCAAACCCGTCGAACGCGAAATCATCGGCAAGATGCACGAAACACTGGTGACGCCGGGCGCAGACCGGTTAAGTTCGGCTCTGGACCGGTTTGATCGCGCCGTTCGCAATAAACGAATTTCAGAGGAATGAAGCCATGTTGACCAATCGCCGGATTTTCACAGTCGCCGCTCTGGCCGCTGCAACCGCTCTGACTGCCTGTGGCGGTGGCGGTGGCTCCACCGATGCGAGCCGAGGCAATTTCGAACGCGCGGATGATCGGGCCAAGGGCGTGGCCACTGCGCCGGTCACGCTGGTTGAATATGCATCAGTGGCGTGCGCCCATTGCCGGGACTTCCATGAGAATGTCTATCCCATGCTCAATGATGAATTTGTTGAGACCGGACAGGTTCGGTTTGTCTTCCGTGAGATGATTACCGGCTCTGCGCCTCTGGCGGTGGCGGGCTTTATGCTGGCGCGCTGCGCACCCGATGACCGGTATTTCGACATGATCGAATTGCTCTTCGATCAGCAGGTTTCCATTTTCCAAAGCGCGCAACGCCCCGGTGGTGCGCGCGAAGAGTTTCGCTCCATTGCCCGTGCCATTGGCATGAATGATACGGAATTCAACGCCTGTCTCGCCAATGAAAATCTCAGCCAGGATGTGCGCGATGCGCACCAGCAGGCGATTGATGACGGCATCGACGCGACGCCACGCTTCATCATCAATGGCGAATTGCTGGAATCGCGCCGCGGTGATGGTGGGCTGATTTACACATGGGATGGCGAACCGATCATGATTGATGGCGAACCCCTGCCTGCACTGGTCGATGAAGATACGTTCCGCCAGTTGATGACCTATTTTGTTGCCCAGAACACTCAGAGCGCGGCCTCTGACGGCGAAACCGCTCCTGACGAAGGATAAGGCATGATGATCCGCACGACCCTATTGGCGATATCACTTCTGTTTGCAGGCGCCGCGAGCGCACAGGATGCAAGTGATCGTGGGCTTGAGCGCGTCGGCGACCACGCTATCGGGGCCGAAGACGCTCCGGTCCTGCTGATCGAATATGCGTCGGTGGCCTGCCCGCATTGCGCCACCTGGCACAATAATGTCTGGCCAATGGTCAATGAGGAGTTCGTCGGTACCGGTCGTGTGCGCTTTGTGCTTCGCGAAATGCTGACCGGCTCTGCGCCTTTGGCACTGGCCGGCTTCATGACGGCGCAATGCGCGGCCGACGATCTGTATTTTGACGCCATTGATTTGCTGTTCACTCAGCAGGCCGCGATCTTCGAAGCCGCACAAAGCGAACAGGGCGCGCGCGGTGAGTATGTCCGGATTGCCCAGGCTGTAGGCATGAGCGAGGCCGATTTTGACGCCTGTATCAGCAATGACCTGGTCCGCACCGCCGTCATTGCGGCTCATGAACAAGGCTCAATCGACGAGATTGCCGCCACTCCGACCTTTATTATCAACAACAATATTTTGACCACGGCACCCGCGCCCGACGGTTCCAGCTATATATATTTCGCGAATGGCGAGCCTTTGATGATTGAGGGTGAATACGCGATTGCCAGCGTAGAGGCAGACAGCTTCCGCCGAATCATTGAGTATTTCGAATCTCAACGCTGAGGTAACGTCAGCGCGTAACGAATCAGGGGTAAGGGTGAGTCCGTTTTGTGGAACCGCCCGGACAGTGGCGGAGAGCGGGTGAAGTTCACCACACTCAAACTTGTCGGCTTCAAGTCGTTTGTTGATTCCACAGAAATGCGGATCGATCCCGGACTCACGGGTGTCATTGGTCCAAATGGCTGCGGCAAATCCAACCTGCTCGAAGCCCTGCGTTGGGTCATGGGCGCGACCTCTGCCAAATCGCTGCGCGGGTCGGGCATGGAGGATGTCATCTTCTCCGGCACCGATGCGCGGCCGTCGCGTGAACGGGCCGAGGTCTTGCTGTCCATCGACAATGCCGAGCGTGACGCGCCAGCGCGCTTCAATGATCACGCCTCGCTGGATGTCATCCGCAAAATCACACGCGGGGCAGGTTCGGACTACACCGTCAATGGCGAGAGCGTCCGCGCCAAGGATGTGCAATTGTTGTTTGCCGATGCCGGAACAGGGGCCAATTCACCGGCACTGGTGCGTCAGGGGCAGATCAATGAATTGATCGCCGCCAAGCCGGAAAACCGCCGCCGCGTCCTGGAAGAGGCCGCTGGCGTCTCCGGTCTGCGCGCACGGCGTCACGAATCAGAATTGCGCCTGCGCGGTGCCGAAACCAATCTCGACCGCCTCCAGGATGTCGTCGACGATCTGGAAATCCGCTTTGAGGCCCTGAAAAAACAATCGCGGCAGGCCGCCCGATATCGCGGTCTGTCCGAGAGCATTCGCGATCTGGAAGCCGCGCTGTGGCTGCAACGCTGGAAAGACGCGAAAGCTGCGCTCGATACTGCCAGCGCGGCACTGGCCGAAAGCCAGGCGGGCGCCGATGAGGCGGTGCGGACCGCCGCTCTTGCCAGTACAGCTGCCGAGGAAGCTGGCGAACAACAAGCCCCATCGCGCGAGGCCGAGGCTGAAGCCAGTGCGGCGCTCCGCCGACTGGAACGCGAGCGCGATGCACTCGTACGCGATGCAGAGGATGCGCGCCGCTCGGTCGAAAACCTGCGTAATCGCCTGACCGAACTGGCCGGAACAGCTGAACGCGAACTTGTTATCCGCGACGACGCCGAAGCGCGACGTGTCACCATTCAAACCACAATCGAGGAACTCGAAGCCGCTGGCGGGGAAGAAGCCGCGCGCCTGAACGAATTGGCGAATTTGCGCCGTGATACTGAAGCCGAACGCGCGCAAAAGGACGCTGCTTTTGATCAGGCCACGCGCGACGCTGCGGAAGCTCACGCGGCCAAAGACGCCGCCACGCGCGATGTGACTCAGGCCGAGGCAAGGCTTGAAACCCTGAACCGCGCGCTGACAACGGCCCAGGATACGCGCTCTGCCATGGGCGAGGCCGCGCTCGATCTCGCCTTTGATCCCTCGCAGGTTGATGCCCTGCAGGAGAAGGCCGAAGCCGCCCGCGCCGCTCTGGCGGACGCTGAAGCAGCGCGTATTGACGCCGAGGCGCAGGAACGCGCGTGCAATGAGCAACGCCGTGAAGTCGAGGGCGAACGCTCCGCGCTGGAACGCGAAATTGCCGCGCTGGAACGCATGCTCGCCCAGGAATCTGTCGAAAATCGCGCTCTGGACGCGATTCGCGCCGCTCCCGGCTATGAAAAAGCGCTCGCGGCTGCCCTGGGCGAAGATCTCGATGCGTCACTGGACGCGGGTGCCGCGCGCGCATGGTCCAAATCCTCGGTGCGCGCAGACACATTACCGGCGGGATGCGAACCGCTGGTCGATCATGTTGATGCACCGCCCGCGCTCGCAGCCCGTCTATCGGCCATTGGCGTTGTCGATGCCGATGGCGCGTCTGCAGCCATTAGCGGTTTGCGACCGGGCCAGCGCCTCGTCAGTCGCGCTGGCGATCTGTGGCGCTGGGACGGCTATACGGCGCGCGCCGATGCCCCCTCCCCGGCAGCAGCGCGCCTGGAGCAAACCAACCGGCTGGATGCGGCCCGCAATGAATTGGAGGCTCTCGCACCGGCCATTACGACTGCGCAGGGCAAGGCTGAGTCGGCACGCGCCGCACTGGCCAAGGCCCGCGAAACCGAGGCGAATACCCGCGCGGCGATTCCACCGGCTGAAGCGGCAGCGCGCGATGCGGTGAATTCACTGGCCGCTGCGCGTGAAACAGCCGCGCGTGAGGCTGAGCGGCGTCTGGCGCTGGACGCCGACATTGAACGCCTGAGCGGTGAACAGACCGATGTGCGGACCGCCCTCCAGGCGGCCACATGCCTGATTGAAAGCCTGCAAACCGATACCGGCGTCGAAGATCGGTTGCACGCGGCGCGTGCCGCGGCGGACATGGCGCGCCGGGCCGCCGATGAAGCGCGCGGCGCCGACGAATCAGCCCGGCGCGATGCCGAAACACGGCTCAACCGCCTGACCAGCCTCGCTGAGGAATCAGCCGACTGGATCAAGCGGGCTGAATCCGCCGCTGAACGCCTTGAAACACTGGCTGGCGAAACGACGCGAACAGAGGCCCGGCTGCAGGAGGCTTTAAGCAAGCCAGACCTGGTTGACGCCAAGCTTGAGACTCTGGCGGAAAGTCTGGGAGAGGCCGAACGCAAAGCGGCCAATGCCCGCGAGACAGCGCTGGACATTGAAAACCGCGCCAAACAAGCCGATGCCGCCGCCCGCACCGCCGAACGTGAAGCCTCCACGGCTCGTGAAGCGCGCGCCGCCGACGAAGCCCGCCAGACGGCGGCGCGTGAACGGATCGACGAAACGCTGGCGCGTCTGGTGGATGCCTGCGGCGCCGAGCCCGGCGCGCTGGAATCCCGTGTCGATGAGAAATATTTGCGCTTCAGCCATGAAGAGCTCGAACAGCGCCTGGACAGTGCGCGCGCCTCGCGTGAACGCCTCGGCGCGGTCAATCTGCGCGCCGATGAAGAAGCCACAGAGCTTGAAACGCGGCGCGACGAGCTGGTCAAGGAACGCGACGATCTGATCGCAGCCATTGATCGTCTGCGCAAGGGCGTGGATGCCTTGTCGCGAGAGGGCCGGGCCCGCTTGCTCGAGGCCTTTGAGCGGGTTGATGCACATTTCCGTAAACTGTTCGAGACCCTGTTTGAAGGCGGGCGCGCGGAGCTGCGCCTGACCGAAAGCGATGATCCGCTGGAAGCCGGTCTGGAAATCTTCGCCTGCCCACCCGGCAAGAAGCTGGAAAACATGTCCCTGCTGTCGGGCGGCGAGCAGGCCCTGACCGCCTGCGCCCTGATTTTCGCAGTCTTCCTGTCCAATCCGGCTCCGGTCTGCGTCCTTGATGAGGTCGACGCACCGCTTGATGACGCTAATGTAGACCGGTTCTGCCGTATGCTGGACGAAATGCGCCGGATGACCGAGACCCGTTTCCTCGTGATTACGCACAATCCACTGACCATGTCGCGTATGGATCGGCTCTATGGTGTCACCATGGGCGAACGCGGTGTTTCACAGCTGGTTTCGGTTGATCTGGACGGCGCCGAGCGACTGATCGCCGCGGAATAGTTTTTATCTATTTTTTTCAATGGCTTAAATACGTACTCACTGTGCTTGACAGGGGGTAGGGCCGAGTCTAGCTTGCGCGCGCTTGCTGGGGGGTATTTCCGGTAGGCAGATTGAAGGCCATGCCCGAACGAGACAAAGCGACGCCCAAGGCTTCCCCACCCGATGATCTTCAGGATCTCGACCGCAGACTGAGCGCGAAACTCGCGGCTCGAAAACCGGCCCGAGACGAAGAAGACGCCAGCGAAACGGGACAGGCTTGGTCAATTGCGCTGAGGCTTTCGGGCGATCTGCTGGCCGGCCTTGCGGTTGGCGGTGGATTGGGCTGGATGATCGACCAGGTCGCAGCGAGCAACCCTTGGGGGATGCTTGTCGGATTTGGACTGGGTTTTGCGGCCGGAATGCGCAATCTGATGCGCACGGCCAAACAGATTGAGAGCGAACGCCTGAACGGCGAGCGCACGGACTGACGGAACGAGACGGACGTAGCGACACGATGGCCCTGCTAGATACCGATCCGATGAAACAGTTTGAGGTGGAGCCGATTGTGCCCCTCCCCACTGTCTTTGGCGTTGACCTGACAATCACCAACACCGCGACCATGATGATCATGATCACGCTGCTAATCGTCGGCGGGCTCAGCCTGCTCATGGGCAAGCGCGCTTTGGTCCCGGCGCGCGGCCAGTCGATTGCCGAACTGATCTATGAATTTGTGGCCGACATGGCGTCGTCCATCATGGGCAAGGACGGGATGAGCTTCTTCCCTTATGTCTTTTCGCTCTTCACCTTTATTTTTGTCGCCAATTTGCTGGGTCTGATCCCCGGCATGTTTACCGTGACCAGCCACATCATTGTGACGCTGACCCTGGCGATGATCACCATGGGTATCGTCCTGTGGGTTGGCTTTACCAAAAACGGTCTGGGCTTTTTGCGCCTGTTCGCGCCCAAGGGCCTGCCATGGTGGATGTATCCGCTATTGGTACCAATCGAAGTGATTTCCTTCCTCAGCCGCCCCTTCAGCCTGGCCATTCGCCTGTTCGCAAACATGTTGGCCGGACACATCCTGCTCAAACTGTTTGGCGGGTTTACGATCTCTCTGGTTGGCGCGCTGGGCCTGATCGGTGCCGGCGGATTGCTGGCCGTATTGGCCATGTCCATTCTGACGGCAGTGACCGGTCTGGAATTCCTGATCGCCTTCCTTCAGGCCTACATTTTCTCGGTGCTGACCTGCATCTACATCAATGATGCCTTGCACCCGTCCCACTAACGCATCTATTCACTTTTAAAACTTCCCGTCTCAAGGAGCATTTGACATGGAACTCGACGCAGCAAAACAAATCGGCGCTGGTATCGCAGCAATCGCACTGGCTGGCGCTGGTGTGGGTATTGGTACGATTTTCGGTAACTATCTGGCCGGTGCCCTGCGCAACCCGTCAGCGGCCGCTGGCCAGTTTACCAACCTGCTGATCGGCTTCGCCCTGACCGAGTTTACCGGTCTTCTGGGCTTCGTCGTCGCGATGATCATCCTGTTCGGTTAAGTCCGAACACAGTGTTCGTAGTCTGAAAGGACGCTCGCCATGATTTCGGCGTTGCTTGTCTCATTTGTGACTGTTGGCTTTGCGCCAGAAGATGACGCGCACGGAGCGGCTGATGCTGCGCACGCGTCATCGGGCGGCTTGCCACAGCTGGATATGTCGACCTGGCCTGGCCAGGTCTTCTGGCTGCTGGTCACATTTGGCATTCTGTTCTTCTTCCTGTCACGCATGGTTTTGCCCAAAATCGCAACCACGATCGAGAACCGGCGCGACCGGATCGCCGATGATCTGGATGCGGCAGCGCAGAACAAGCAGGAAGCCGAAGAGGCCGTTGCCGCCTATGAGCAGCAATTGGCAGATGCACGCGCCAAGGCGCACGGCATCGTCGCCAAGAACCGGGCCAAGGTCGAAGCCGAGATTGCGACGGATAGCCAGGCTGCTGATGCTGAGGTTGAAGCCCAGCAGGCGGCGGCTGAAGAGCGGATCAGCAAGATGCGTGAAGAGGCTCTGACCCACGTCAAGGACGTGGCGGCAGAGACGGCTTCAGCGCTGGTCGAAAAACTGACGGGCGACGCACCTGATGCGAAAACCGCCAGTAAAGCCGTTCAAACCGTCAGGCAGGGATAAGATATGCATTTCGATTATTTCCTGAACCCGACCACCGATCCGGCTTTCTGGGTCTTTATCGGTCTGATGGTGGTTATCGCCATCGCGATTTTCGTGAAAGTCCCCGCCCTGATCGCCAAGCAATTGGACGCTCGCGCTGACGGGATCCGCAACGAGCTCGACGAAGCCCGCCGCCTGCGCGAAGAAGCGCAGGAATTGCTTGCCAGCTATCAGCGCAAGCAACGCGAAGCTGAAGCAGAAGCCGAAGAGATTGTAGCGCTCGCCAAGAAAGACGCCAAAATCCTCGCCGCCACTGCCCGCGCAGAACTGGCAGAACGTATTGAACGCCGCACTGCCATGGCCGAATCGCGGATTGCGCAGGCCGAAGCGCAGGCTGCGGCCGATGTGAAAGCGCTGGCTGCTGATCTGGCGGTTGATGCGGCAGCCAAGCTGATCGCTGAACGCGGCACCAAAACCAAGGCGAGCGATGATCTGAAAGATCTGGAATCGCGCCTCAACTAGTCCGACACCAAAATTTCAATGAAACAAGAAACGGCCCTGCCATGCGGGGCCGTTTTTTATTCGGCTCGCTTGTCATCCTTGTCACCAAACAGACCTTTTACGCGATGCCAGATCCAGGGCACGCGTTTGAGCAAATTGGTGATCGCGGTATGGGCCGTCTTCGAGCAGGCGGCCAGCAGGATCATGCCGAGCAATAATAGCGGAATGCCCAGCGGAATGGGCGTAACGGCAAAGGGGATGGCGATGAATATCAACGCAAGCCCCAAGGCTGCGCCGACCATGCGCAGAACGAGCACGATCACACCGCCAATCGGGTGTTTGCTCATGTCGTTCAGCGTTTCATTCATCGACCATGACTTTCCTGTACGGGTCTTGCCTGCCCGATAAACCCTAGATGGGTCGAGTTAGCGCCCTGACAAGGGGATAGATAGGGCGCTTTCGCCACATAAGCAGTGGAAAGCGACCGGTTTGCGGCAAAGACGGGCTTTGTTCGAGGCGTTATTCGGTTTCAGGGCTCCAACGAAGCACCGGGCTGCGCGCCGCTTGCGTCTCGTCGAGACGCTTGGTTGGTGCGTGCACAGGTGCCGCCTTGAAACGCCCCGTTTCACCTGACTTCGCCGCTTCGGTAAGGGCCAGCATAACATCGCAGAAGCGATCCAGCCCGTCTTTTGATTCGGTTTCGGTCGGTTCAATCAACATGGCGCCATGAACGACGAGCGGGAAATACATCGTCATCGGGTGATAGCCCTCGTCGATCATCGCCT
>CAXBKM010000057.1:0-9817 GCA_963976265.1 uncultured Maricaulaceae bacterium | reverse complement strand
AACAAACCCCGATCCACACCCGAATTGGATCCGATCAGAAGATCGTCACCGATAATGACGCGCCCAAAATGCGGCACAACCATCGGCACACCCTTGCCGGGCGCGACGCCAAATCCGGCCTCGCCAATGGCTGCGCCGGATTTCAGATTTGCGGCAGCCCCGATCAGGGCGCACCGGACAACACAATTTGCGGCGATATGACTGTCATCACCGATAACGACACCAGGGCCAATAACGCTTCCCGGGCCAATGCGAACCCGCGCGCCGATCGTCGCGCCGGCACCCACATAAGCCGTGGAAGCAATCTGCCCGCCCTCGCCGATCATCGCTGACGCGCTGATGCGAGGCTCGTCGAAGAAGGGGCGTTCATCGATAATCTGGTTGGCAACACGTCCAAACGCGTAGCGGGGATCATCACAAACAATCAAATGTGCCCGGCAGTCCTGATAGACATTTGCGGTCTGCTGGCTGACGAGGAGTATGGCGTCGTCCGCAATATCATTTGCGTCGGGTAGAGTTTTCCCGGCAACGAAGCTGAGCGCGCCCGCGCGTGTCGTTTCGGCAGGTTCGACCGATTCCACCTGAAAATCATCGGCGGACTCGGAAACGAGCTGCCCACCCGTCAATTCGACTATTCGGGCAAGCGGAAGCGGGCCAGTCGACTCGTAAAATCGCGAATCGGCCATGCCCGCTCCTTAAGGCTTATTGTGGTGCCTGGGCTCCGCCCTGCGGGGCACGAACGCGGTTCACGGCAACCGTTGGCAGTCGCTGATTGAGGCGCTCGATGACGGTCGCGCTGATGTCAGTAGATTCAGCGGCATAAACCAGATTGGCCCGGTCAATGATGATGTCCGCGCTGCGTTCAGCAACGATTTCCTGAAGGATGGCCGGCAACATTTCCAAAACTGGACGAAGTGCCTGGCGCTCAGTCAGTCCAAGTTCCTGCGTCAATTGGCGACGAAGAGCTTCAACCTGTTGACCTTGCTGTTGGACCGTCAGCGTTGATTTGTTCGATTTCAGCCTGAAGCGGCTCAGCAATGGCACGCAGTTCGGCGTCCATTTCGCCCTGAATCACTTCAAGTCGGCCCGCAATGTGAACGCCTGCAGCGCTTTCACGGAGAATACGATCCTCGTTCATAACGAGAATGTTGAGTTGGGCATTGGCTGGAGCAACAGCAGCGAGTGTCACTGCGACGACGGCGGCAGCCCAATAAGTCATGGCATGCAGTTTCATTTTAGAATCCTGTACGTGTACTGAAGCGGAAGAATTCGGCTTTGTCGTAGGTCTCGTTTACGAGCGCCTCGGCAATATCGAAACGGATGGGACCGAAAGGTGAATCCCAGGAAATACTGACACCGGCGGAAACGCGCAGTGACAAATCATCGGCGGTAAAGCTTCCTACGCCGCCACTATCGGCAATTTGGGCATCATCATCAAGCAAACCGACAGTACCAAAATCAGTAAAGAGGCTTGCGCGCACGCCATATTCCTCGGGCAAACCGGTCGGGAATGCCAATTCCAATGAGCCAATCGCATAGGCGCGGCCACCAAGTGCGTCGCCGCCACGGATAATTCCAGTCGCCGCTTCGCGCCCCACAATACGTGGGCCTACGCCAGCCGTTTCAAAGCCACGGAACGTATTCCCGCCTTTGAAAAAGCGGTCATTGATGCGGATCGAGTCACCGCCCCAGCCAAGAATAAATCCAGCGTTAAAGCTGAAACTTGCAACGACGTCAGGCCACAGACCGCGGTAAAAAGAGCCCGTCGTCTCAGACTGCACGTAGCGAACATCGCCGCCAACACCAGCAAAATCCTGGCTGATTTGAATGCGGAAACCGCGCGTCGGTTGAATGGGGTCATTGGTACGATCCCATTGTAAAGTGTAGCCAAATACCGACGTTATCCGTTCGCCTGATTGTGCAAACAGTCCCGAATTGGCACCAGCAAATACGGTGACATCATCATTGCGGAGCGTATAGCGCAGGCCAAGATTGGTGCTGCGCGTGGTTGGGAAACCGGCACGCAAACTAATGCCCGTACTTTGTGTTTCAAACGATGCTTCACGCGCAAAATCGGATCGGACTGAGAACAGATCAAAACCGGCCGCCAAATTCCGATCCAGGAAACGCGGTTCCGTAAAGCGGATATCGACCTGCTCACGACGGGAACTGGCGGAAATGCGGAATCGAAGGAATTGGCCACGGCCACGCAGATTTCGCTCACTGATCGACATGTCGATGAGGAAGGAATCCGTCGATGAAAAACCGGCGCCGAATGCCAGCTCACCAGTCGGCTGTTCTGTAACCTCAACCTGAAGCCGGGCCCGGTCTTCGGCGGAAGACTGCGCTTCAGTGATTTCGACTTCCTCGAAGAAGCCCAAACGGCGAACACGGTTTCTGGACCGGTCAATCAGGGCACGGTTAAACGCGTCACCTTCAACCAGCTCAAGCTCGCGGCGAATAACATGGTCCAGGGTCCGTGTGTTGCCGACGATATCAATGCGCTCGATATAAACGCGCGGGCCTTCATCAATGACAAATTCGACGTCCACGGTCCGGTCAGCGCGGTTGCGCGAGATACGCGGACGGATATTGACGAAGGCATAGCCCGCCGCACCAGTTGCGAAGGTCAATGTGTCAACGGAACTCTCTATCAGCTCGCCTTGATACAATTGCCCGGTTTGCGCCGGCAAGGCAGAGGTCAGGAAATCGGTTGAGATGTCCGGCAGGTCTGTTGTGACGCTGATCTCGCCAAATGAGTAGATATCGCCCTCATCAAGCGAAAACGTGATGTAGAAATCTTCCTGGTCCGGCGTCAGTTCCGCGACAGCCGAAACGACACGAAAATCTGCATAGCCCTGATTCTGGTAAAACTGGCGCAGCAATTCACGGTCATACTCCAACCGATCCGGGTCATAATTGTCGTTTGAGCTGAAAAAGCGGTACCAGCGCGATTCTGCTGTCACCAATTGCCCACGAAGTTCCCGGTCACTGAATGTATCATTGCCAATGAAGTTGATTCGGCTGACGCCCGTTACCGGACCTTCGGAGATTTCAAAAATCAGATCAACGCGGTTTTGAGGTTGCTCAATAATGCGCGGCGTCACCTGTGCGGCGAAGCGCCCGGTCCGGCGATAAACCTCGATAATGCGTTGAACATCCGACTGTACACGCGCCCTTGTGAAAATTGCACGCGGCTGCGCCTGGATCTCATCGGTAATCTGATCATCGTCAACCGCATTATTACCCTCCAGAATCACCTGATTCACAATCGGGTTTTCCTGAACATAAACAACGACAATCTCGCCGCGATCCTCGATCCGGACGTCCGAAAACAGGCCGGTCGCAAACAGCGTCTGAATCGAAAGGTTGACCGCGCGGGCATCCAGATAATTGCCAGTCTGAATTACCAGATAGGAGAGCACCGTATCGGATTCGACACGCTGATTGCCCTCAACAAGGATTTGGCGAACGATAGGTGTCACGACCTGGACGGGGGCAGCCGGGGCCTCCGTCACGCTTTCGTCCTGTGCCAGAGCACGCGCTGCAGAAAGCGGTGCAAGCGCGAACAGGATCGCCAAGGATGCGCGGGATATACTCAACAACATTTGGGCCGCCGTAATTACTTCAGAAGCGATTCAGGAAAACAAACCGCGCAGATAACTCAAATCGTTTACCGATGCTACAAGCATCATCCCTAGCACGAGTGCAAGCCCTACACGGAATCCAATTGCTTGCACACGAGCACTTAATGGGCGGCCAGCGACCGCTTCATAACCGTAATACACCAAATGTCCGCCATCCAGCATCGGAATTGGCAGCAGATTAACCAACCCTAACCCAATGGAAAAGAGCCCGGCCAATTGCAGCAGGTTCGCCAACAGGGCTGTAATCGCGATTCCCGCTGACGGAGCGTCCTCTACACTGGCATTTGCGATCTGCCCTGACATCGTAACAATGCCGATCGGACCGTTGAGCATGTTGGCTGGCGCGCGTCCCGTAACGATGCGCCCGACATATTTTCCGGTAATCGATACGACGGTCCAGACGCGCTCATTGGCCGCGCCAAACGCTTCGAGAGGGCCCATACGCCGTGCCAGAGACGTTCCCGGGCTGTTGATGCCAATTGTCGGAATCTGGCGTTCACCGCCAAACCTGTCGGTTCGCTCAGTCAGGGCCGGCGCGACCGGAATATCAAGAAGCGCGCCCTGGCGACGCACGGTGATGGTGACAGTTTCACCTGGACGCCAGACCAGATGGGTCGCAATATCAGAGAAGGTTTCAATCGGTTGCCCGGCAATCATCTTGATCCGGTCATCGACCTGAAATCCGGCGATAGCCGCCGGACTGCCAGCTTCGACACCTGCAACAATCGGTTCAAGATAACGCTCGCCAAATGTCAGATTCAACGCCGTGAATATCACTATCGCCAAAATAAAATTGGCAATGGGGCCTGCTGCAACCACGATGGCACGTTGCCAGACGGGTTTGAAATGAAAACATCGCTCCGCCTCCGGGCCGAGCTTTTCCCGCATCTCATCGAGTTTGGCCTGATCGGGTTCACTGGCTGCACCAGCATCGCCCATAAACCGGACATACCCGCCCAGTGGAAAGGCGGCGAGGCGCCAAATTGTCCCCGCGCGGTCGCGTACGGCGAACAGGGTCGGCCCAAAGCCCATTGAGAACACTTCGGCATGGATGCCAAAGAACCGGCCCGCGAAAAAATGCCCCAATTCGTGGATGACGACGACAATCGAAATCACGAATACAAATGCAAAAACGGTCAGCAGGCCGATACCTGTAATGTTCTGAATGGCGTCTAACATCGACAATCCTGTTTTTAGTGAGCCCGTGTCTAGCGGTCGATTAATGCACTCGCAATGCCACGCGCCTGTGTATCTATGTCTAAAGCTTCCTCAAAAGCGGTGAGGCGGGCAGGCAAGGCGTCAGATGCCTTCAACGAATCCAGCGTGCGCGAGACAAGCGACACTATATCAAGAAAGCCGATACGCCCTTCAAGGAACGCGGCCACAGCGACCTCATTTGATGCATTCAAGGCTGATGTTGCGCCCTCTCCGCTTTCCATCGCCTCACGTGCGACCCGCAATGCCGGGAATTGTTCCATATCCGGTTGTTCGAAATCGAGACGACCAATCGTCGCCAAATCCAGTCGCTCCGCGGGCGTCGACATGCGGTTCGGCCACGCCAGAGTGGCAGCAATCGGAATGCGCATATCAGGAGAACCCATCTGTGCGAGCACGCTGCCATCTGTGTATTCTACCAGGCCATGAATGATGGATTGGGGATGGACCACGACATTAACGCGGGAGGCTGGCAAATCGAACAAGCGGCAGGCCTCGATGATTTCCAAGCCCTTATTCATCATTGTCGCGGAATCGATCGAGATTTTGTCACCCATCTCCCAGACCGGATGGGCCAGTGCCTGAGACGGTGTCACGTCGCGCATTCGCTCCCGTGACCAATCGCGAAATGGGCCGCCCGATGCGGTCAATGTAATCCGGTCTACGAATTTGCGATGCGGCGCATAAAGGGCCTGAAAGATCGCGTTATGCTCTGAATCGACTGGCAAAACAGTTGCGCCGCGCTGCTGCGCCGTTTCCATAAACAGCGCGCCCGCGCAAACCAGGCATTCCTTGTTGGCAATAGCCAGCGTCCGCCCGTCGTGCAGAGCAGCAGCCGTTGCCATCAGGCCCACTGAGCCAACGATCGCGGCCATCACCCAGTCGGCCTCCATTTGCGCGGCCTGAACAACAGCCTCCGGACCGCTGGCCGTCGCCACGCCAGAGCCCGCAAGCGCCTCTTTTAACGCACCCGCGCAGGCAGGGTCGGCCACTACAGCCAATTGCGGTCGGAATTTAAGGGCTTGGCGCGTCAATTCCTCGACATTGCGGTTGGCGGTCAGCGCCATGACTTCGAACTGCCCTGCCGGAGCGCGCTCAATCAGATCCAGTGTCGCCAAACCAACAGAACCGGTGGCACCCAAAACCGTAATCTTGCGCGCCCTGCTCATGCCCAGGCCGCCGGAGCCAGAAGCTGTGTCGCCAAGGCAGCCAGAGCCGCAAGCATCAAGGCGTCGACACGGTCAAGGACACCGCCATGCCCGGGAATGATTCGACCGGCATCCTTGACGCCAAATCCGCGCTTGAACAGCGACATCACCAAATCACCCAGCACCGAGGCCAGGGCCAGAATGATGGCAATCATGACGGCCTGCGGTATCGGCATGTCAAAATAGATCGCGAAGCCATACCCGGCAGCTGTTCCGGCTACCATGCCCCCGAGAAACCCCGTCCAGGTTTTGTTCGGGCTGACACGGGGCCACAATTTCGGTCCGCCCAACCATGTCCCGGCAAAATAGGCGAATATATCTGCCGTCCAGACGACACACATCAGAAAGCCGATATTAATCAGGCCTTCTGGTGCCCCGCGCATCAAAACCAGCGCGCCTGCCGCCAATGCGACATAAAGTATTCCAAGTGGCCCTCGCCAGCGCTGGCGGACGGGCAGATCGCCCGCAAACGCGATCCCGACTGCCCCGGCAATCGGCCAGGCTATCGCCCAGAACAGATCGCCATCTCCGATAAACAAAATGGTTCCGGCCGCAGCCGCCGCTGCAACCGCAAAACTGCGTGACGGTGCGTCTGGTTCGGCCATGCGCAGCCATTCCCAAGCCATCGCCGCAGCAAAGGCCGCGACATAGACGGTAAAGGCCTGACCGCCATGGTAAATCAGGAAAATCGATACCGGAGCGAGAATAATCGCTGACAGGATACGCGCCTTGAGCGCAGGGTCTCGACTTTTCAATGGGTCACGCGGCGCTGTCATCAACGCCCCCGAACCGACGCAGGCGCGACTGGTATTCGCGGATCGCAGCCTCAAAATGTTCGGCATCAAAATCGGGCCAGAGCACATCCAGAAAAACAAGTTCGGCATAGGCCGCCTGCCAGATCAGGAAATTACTCGTCCGGTGCTCGCCGCTGGTTCGTATTATCAAATCAGGATCAGCCGAATCGCCGGTGTCGAGCCATTTACCGAACGCGACCTCGTCGATCTCCAGCGGATCAATATCGCCAGACTTTGCCGCCAAAGCCATTTTTTGTGCCGCACGCAAAATTTCATCACGGCCGCCGTAATTGAATGCAATATCGAGACGAAAACCGTTATTCTCAACCGTTCGGTTCTCTGCGCGCTCAATAATTTCGATCAGATCGTCACGTAACCCCTCGCGGCGGCCGATGATGCGTATTCGAATATTCTCGCGCGCGAGCTTTTCCAGGTCGGCATCCACGAAGCGACGCATCAGCTCGAACAGCGCATCGACTTCATCTTCAGGGCGGCGCCAATTTTCGGTCGAAAACCCAAACAGCGTCAGATGTTTAACGCCAAGCTTTCCGGCCGCCTTTACTGCCCCGCGTACCGCCTCGACGCCGCGTCCATGCCCAAAGGCTCGCGGACGACCCCGCGCCTGCGCCCACCGTCCATTGCCATCCATAATGATGGCAATATGGGCCGGGACATTTGAAATTGATGGACTAGCGGGCATCACTGACTCCAATTGAGCCGGGGGCCCTTAAACCTGCATGATTTCGTCTTGCTTGTGCGCCAGCGCCGCATCGACATCGGCGACAGATTTATCAGTCAGGTTTTGGACATCCTCGGAACTGGCCTTGTGTTCGTCCTCGCCGATATCGCCGTCCTTCTCCGCTTTTTTCAGCGTTTCCATACCGTCGCGACGAACATTGCGGATCGCTATGCGGGCATTCTCGGCATAACCGCTGGCGGCTTTGGCCAGCTCGGCGCGGCGCTCTTCATTCAATGGCGGAATGGGAATGCGCATCATCGTACCTTCGACAACCGGGTTGATCCCGATCGGCGAGTTTCGCAGCGCCTTCTCGACAGCCGGAGCAATCGTCTTGTCCCAAACCTGAACCGTAATCATCCGGGATTCGGGAACAGAAACGGTCGCAACCTGATTGATCGGCGTCAGCGAGCCATAAGCATCGACCTTGATCGTATCGACCAGGCTGGCACTGGCGCGCCCCGTCCGCAGACCACCGAATTCCTTCTTCAGGGCTTCAACAGCACCGTCCATGCGGCGCTTAAGGTCGTTCAAATCAAAATCACCGCTCATAATCGTCTTCCTGACGCGTGTTATTGCATGGATTCTGGACGTTGCCCGATGATCGTGCACACGCCCTGGCCCGCTAATACTTTAGCCAAGCCGTCTTTATCATGAATGCTGAAGACCACGATGGGAATGGCATTCTCGCGCATCAAGGTTACCGCCGACGCATCCATCACTCTCAGATCGCGTGACAAGACTTCGAGATAATCAAGCTGTTCATAACGCTCAGCGTCGGGATTCGTGCGCGGATCATCTGAATACACACCGTCAACCTGCGTGCCCTTGAACAGCGCATCACAGCCCATCTCTGCCGCGCGAAGCGCAGCCGCCGTATCGGTTGTGAAAAATGGATTACCTGTGCCTGCAGCAAAAATGACGACGCGACCCTTTTCCATATGCCGAATGGCTTTTCGGCGAATATAGGGCTCGCAAACCGTCATCATCGGAATAGCCGACTGCACCCGCGTATGAACGCCGACGCGTTCCAGTGCGGTTTGCATCGCAAGCGCATTCATGACGGTCGCCAGCATGCCCATATAGTCGGCAGCCGCACGGTCCATGCCCTTGGCTGCTGCCGATAGTCCGCGGAAAATATTCCCGCCGCCAATCACCAGGCAGACCTCAACGCCAGATTCGACAGCCTTGGACACCTCAAGCGCAATGCGCTCGGCGGTATTCAGGTCAATGCCATAGTTTTGGTCGCCCATCAGGGCTTCACCGGAAATCTTCAACAACACCCGTTTGAAAACGGGAGCCGGAAGCGATGGCGCGGTATCGGTTTTGGAATCGGTCACGAAGCGGACACTAAACCAAGCATGCCGGGGCGCAAACGCCCCGGCACTGGTATTTTTGCATTAGCTCTTGCCAGACATGGCAGCAACTTCAGCAGCAAAGTCATCGGTTTTCTTCTCGACGCCTTCACCGAGCGCCATGCGGATGAATCCCGCAATTGAAATCGACCCGCCAACATCAGATTCGGCATTCTTCAAATAGCTCTCGACCGTGTGGTCGGGATCCATCACGAAGACCTGCTTCATCAGCACAACTTCTTCGTAGAATTTGCGAATGCGCCCTTCGACCATTTTTTCGATAATCGCTTCAGGCTTCCCGGACTCGCGCGCCTGTTCCGACAGGACATTGCGCTCTTTTTCGACTTCAGCCTGATCGAGATCAGCCACATCCACAGACAGTGGAACCGCCGGAGAGCCAGCCGCCACATGCATCGCAAGCTTGCGGCCAATATCAGCCAGTTTGGCCTGGTCGCCCTCGGATTTAAGCGCCACCACGACACCGATTTTACCAAGGTCGTCGCCAGCAGCATTGTGGACATAAGTCGCAACAACACCGGGATTGGCTTCAACAATCGCAGCACGGCGCAGGGTCATGTTTTCCCCGACCTTCGCAACGAGATTGGTCAGCGTGTCCGTGACCGTTTCGCCCGATGCCATTTTCGACGTTTTGATCGCCTCGACATCGCCCTTGGCCGGAATGGCCATGCCGGAGATTTCCGTGACCGCCGACATGAACAGCTCGTTGCGAGCGACAAAGTCGGTTTCGGAATTCACTTCAACCGCAGCGCCGATCATGCCAGCGCCATCGCTGGAGAGCGCCACGCCGACGAGACCATCAGAGGCCACGCGATCCGCTTTCTTGGCGGCTTTTCACAGGCCT
>CAXBKM010000056.1:0-9847 GCA_963976265.1 uncultured Maricaulaceae bacterium | reverse complement strand
GATCGGCCAAAGCCCAGGAAATCGGGCGCGATCACACGGCCACCGGCGGCAGTAAAAATCGGGATCATTTTGCGATAGAGGAAGGTCCAGCTCGGCTCGCCATGCAGGCACAGGAAGACGGGCCCGTCTTGGGGACCTTCATCGACATAGTGGACGCGCAAGCCCTCATAGCCCGGCAAGTCATCGATGTAGTTCGGTGCATAGGGCCAAGCGGGTAAATTCTCAAACCGGTCGTCGGGAGTGCGCAGGGCTTCGATGGTCATGGGCGGGTCCTTTTTTTGCGGTCTCATAGTTTGATCGGTTTTCGACCCGAACCCAAGCCCTAACCGTTTCGTCATAGCTGTCATTCGCGTGCACAGTATTGATTTTCAGGGCGGCGGCAGTCATGAAACGACGAACGCGCAATCACGGGGATGCACAGCCATGGCAGAGAGTTTTGATCTTATCGTGATCGGCAGTGGTCCGGGCGGCTATGTCGCAGCCATACGCGGCGCGCAACTGGGGATGAAAACCGCCATTGTCGAGCGCGACAAGCTCGGTGGAATTTGCCTCAACTGGGGCTGTATCCCGACGAAAGCCCTGCTGCGTACCGCGGAAGTCTATCATCTGATGGAGCGCGCCGAAGAATTTGGCCTGAAGGCTGAAAAACTCTCCTTCGACCTGTCGAAAATCGTGGACCGTTCGCGCAAGGTTGCCGGACGCCTGTCGGGCGGCATTGGCGGTCTGATGAAGAAAAACAAGATCGCCGTCATCGAAGGCGAAGCGCGCCTGACCAAAGGCAAGGCGGCACCGGATGTTGTCGTAAAAGGCAAGGATGGCAAGGATTCGAGTTATTCTGCCAAACACGTCATTCTGGCGACGGGCGCGCGGGCCCGAACCGTACCGCAGGCGGGGCTGGAGCCGGATGGCAAGCTGATCTGGACCTATCGCGAGGCGCTGGTCCCCGATGTCATGCCCAAATCACTTCTGGTGATTGGATCGGGTGCGATCGGAATTGAGTTCGCCAGCTTTTACAAAACACTCGGCGCGGATGTGACCGTTGTTGAAATGATGGACCGGGTCATGCCGGTCGAGGACGCAGAAATCAGTGCCTTTGCTGAAAAACGTTTCAAGAAACAGGGCATGAATATCCTGACCGGTGCGCAGGTCGAAAAGCTCGACAAAGGCGCCAAAACCGTCAAGGCGCACGTCAAAACCAAATCGGGCAAGACCGAGATCATCGAGGTCGAGCGTGTAATCCTCGCCATTGGTATTGCCGGAAATGTCGAAAACCTCGGACTGGAAGAGATCGGCGCCAAGGTCGATCGCGGGCATATCGTCAATGACGGCTTTGGCCGTACGAATGTACCGGGTCTTTATGCCATTGGCGATGTCGCCGGACCGCCCTGGCTGGCGCACAAGGCGAGCCATGAAGGTATTGTTTGTGTCGAAAAGATCGCCGGACAGGATGTCCACGCCTTTGACAAGTCCAACATTCCAGGCTGCACCTATTGCAATCCGCAGGTCGCTTCGGTGGGCCTGACCGAAGCCAAGGCCAAAGAGGCCGGTCATGACGTGAAAGTCGGGCGGTTCCAGTTTCTGGCCAATGGCAAGGCCATTGCGCTCGGTGAGGATCAGGGGCTCGTCAAAACCGTGTTTGATGCCAAAACCGGCGAATTACTCGGCGCACATATGGTCGGCGCGGAAGTCACCGAGCTCATTCAGGGCTACACAATTGGTCGCCAGCTCGAAACGACGGAAGCTGAATTGATGCATACCGTCTTCCCGCATCCAACCCTGTCGGAAATGATGCATGAGAGCGTGCTCGACGCCTATGGGCGTGTGATTCACATGTAGGTTTGCATCCAATCGGCGATCTTGCTGCATCCCATATCCGAACGCGTCATAAGACGCACGACTGGAAGGGATTAAGCATGCGTATTTTACTTGGAATGATGGTGTCGGCACTGGCTCTGGCGGGGTGCAGCTATTCAAGCCATGGACCAGAAGATAATCGGTCTGTTGAACGGGCCGGAATGGTCGCCACCGGTGATGTCGATGCGACCGGCAGCGCGGAATATGCCGGCATGATCGTTTCAGCCAGCGGCAATATTGGCCGTGATCTCGACCTGCAGGGCGCAACGGTGAGTTCGAACGCCCATGTTGGCGGCAATCTTTCAGCCCAGGGCGCGCGGGTGCGGTTCACCGGTCGTGTTGATGGCAATACCGATGTTCAGGCTGCGACGGCTTATCTCGACGGGCGTTTTGGCGGCGAAGTTTCCATTCAGGGCGCGCGCCTGACAATTAATGGCGAGATCGACGGGCCATTGTTTGCGCAAGGCGCACATGTTCGTCTGGCCGGTCGCTTTGCCGAGCCGGTTGATGTGATGGGTGAGGGCAGTCGCTCAGCGGGGCGCGCGATTATTGCGGGTACGCTGGAGCAGGGCGGCCGGGTCTGTGCAGGAGAGGTCGAAATTCACCGGGACGCACGTGCCAACGGCCCGCTGACCATCATTGCCGATGAACGCCCGGAAGGCCGTGACATTAGCTTCACCTTCGAAGATCGTGCGGGCCGCGATTGCGACCGACTTTAGATTTTATAAGAACACGTCCAGATTTGTCCCTTGCCAAAGCCGTGGTTTTGTTCACCATACGGCGTTGGAAGGGGCTCTCTGACAATCCTGATGGGAGCTTGAAATGAAAAGCATGTTTTTAACGGCAACAGCGTTTGCCGCAATTATATCGGTTGGCGCTACGGCGCAGGACCGATCCGTCTCCATGTCCGGCATTGCGGTTGATTATCGTGGAGAAACCACCGGCAATGGCGAGTTTTCCGGTGCCAGTGTTGATGTATCCGGTCGCTTTGGCGGCGATCTGGAAGTCTCTGGTGGTGCAGTTGATGTCGATGCGAATGTCGGCGGCGATCTCGATGCCAGCGGTGGCGCTATCGATATTCGCGGTCGCTTTGACGGTTATGCCGACATTTCGGGCGGCGCTGTCGATATTGACGCGGCCTTTGGATCGCGTGCTTCAATCAGCGCCGGTGCGATCGACATCTCGCAAGGATCATCCTTTGCCGATGATCTGGATCTGGCGGCCGGCGCAGCCGATCTGAACGGCACCTATTCTGGCCGCTTGGAGGCCGAATTCGGCGAGCTGGAATTTGGTGGACGGGCTATGGGTGTTGTCGATTTTGAAGGCGACAAACGCAGCGGTATTTTCCGTCGCCGTGAACGCAGCGAGATTTACATCTCGGGCGCTCTCGAAGCTGGTGGCAATGTCTGCGCTCATGAAGTTACCTTCATGGACGGCGCCAGTGTGGGCGGCACGCTCAATGTTCGGGCGGATAGCGAGCCGGTCTACCCGGCTGGTTTCGATGCCTCGAATATCCGTTTTGAAATGCGCGACGGCGACTGCGACTAGCTGTCTTTCGCCAGTCGTTCCACCGCGACATAATCAATTTTGCCTGTGCCGAGGACGGGGATTTCACTCACCTGAACGATCCGCTTCGGCACAGACAATTCTGCGATACCGTGATTGCGGACATAGGCAACGAAATCACCGCGATCCGCCTTGGCGTAATCGGTTACCAGAATGACCTGCTCACCCTTGCGGGCATCAGGCAGGGTTACTGCGGCGTGCATATTGTCGGGCCAGACCGAGGTCGCGCAATTCTCGACAACGGCCAGCGACACCATTTCACCGCCCAGCTTGGCAAAGCGCTTCAGGCGGCCACGAATGGTAATGCATTCTTCCTCGTCAAAGCTGACAATGTCACCGGTGTCATGCCAACCCTCTTCAAGCGGCACGATCACGCCTGGATTGTCGGTATAGATATACCCTTTCATGACATTTGGGCCGCGGATAAAGAGGCGTCCACCATTTGTGATGCCTTCAACGGGCTCCAGCTTGCCTTCCATCCCGCGCATCAGCTTGCCAACAGTGCCAGGACGATTGCGACCGGGTTGATTGACGGCCACAACAGGCGCCGCTTCGGTCGCGCCATAGCCTTCAATAACCTCCAGATTGAATTGGCGACGGATCAGTGCGCGGGTTTCATCGCGAACCCGTTCAGCACCGCATACGGCCATGCGCAGGCTCTCCAGATCCTCGACTTTGGCGGATCGCGCATATTGTCCCAGGAAGGTATCGGTCGCGAACAGGATGGTGGCCTTGGTCTCGCCCACACGCTTGGCGATGATTTTGGGCTGCAGGGGGGTCGGGTGTAGAACAGCCGGGACCCCGGCCATCAGGGGCAATAACAATCCGCCGGTCAGGCCAAAACAATGGAAGGTGGGCAGGGGGTTAAACACCCGATCCGTTTCATAAATATCAACATGGGCTTTGACCTGCTCAATATTGGCAATCAGATTGGCGTGGCTGAGTGCAACGCCTTTTGGGTCGCCCTCTGTTCCCGATGTGAACAGAATAACCGCGCTATCATCCGGATTGGTATGTGCGCGCACGGCCCAGGGTGCGACGGTGCCAATCAGTGCCATGGCTTTGTCCATCGGGCCCAGATTGTCGCGAATATCTTCCAGATAGATAAATTCGAGATCGTCACTCAACGCATCGACCAGCGGCTGGAGTTCACCCAGTTCGATGAATTTGCGTGCCGTGATAACGACTTTGGTTTCTGCGGCCCGGCAGGCGGCTTTCAGCGCCTTGGCCCCGGCGGTAAAATTGAGCATCGCTGGAATGCGCCCATAGGCCTGAACGGCAAAGAAGGCGAGGGCGGCACCGACACCGGTCGGCAGCAGGATCGCGACTTTTTCATCTGGAGCCCGGCCTTTCTTGAGCGCATTTCCGAGAGCAAAAGAACCTTGAACCAATTGCTCATAAGTCAGCTCTCGACCGTCGGCATCGATGATCGCCACGCGCTTGCCACCAAATTCGGACTTGGCCCGCAACAGGGCGGCAAAAACGCTTCGATGGTATCGCTTTTTCTCGAACGGACCGCCTGACACAATGACTTCCTCGGGCACAGGCATTGCTGTCGCTTCGGGCATGACAACGTCGTCGTCGGCTATAGCGACATTATCGGGCGATTGTGCGGGCATCTCATTCATACTCATCTCCCATTGGCGGGCATTGCCGCCTTATTTTTGTTTTTTGGCACATTACGCGTACGACAAAAAATAGCAAAGCAATTGCATTCACTTGCCTGCCTTGAGCTGCCATAATTTATCGAATAACGAAAAATCGCTTTCATATCGAATTTCGATATGCTAGAGATGGAATCGAACGTTGGGGAGCGTCCGGACCGCGTATGCACGGTCATAGAATTTGGAGACAATGGGATGAAAACCCTATTGAACAAAAGCACCAGTGTGGTGGCGTTGAGTGTTGTGGCCCTGGCCACGTCAGCCTGCACGATGAGTGCTTCGGCCGACAGCAACAATACATCCATGATGGGTGGCAATATCGATATGACATTCGATCAGGACAATGATGTCAGCCTGATGGGCGGCAATATGGACCTTGATGGACGTGTCGGTGGCGATGTCAGCCTGATTGGCGGTGACATCGAAGCCCATCTCGACATTGGTGGTGATTTGTCGCTCGTCGGCGGCGATGTTGAGTTCCGCGGGTCAGCCGGTGAAGCCTCAATTGCCGGAGGCGATATCAACTGGAATGGCAATACTGATCGCGACCTCAGTGTGGCTGGCGGTGATATTGAGGTTACCGGTCGCATCGGCGGTGAATTGAGCGTCGCTGGCGGCGATCTGGAACTGGCCGAGTCTCTGTTTGTCGAGGGCGACGCCTCCTTTGCAGGGGGTGATGTCGAGTTTGATGGTCAGGTCAATGGCGTTCTGTCTGCGGCAGCAATCCAGATGCGCATTGGCGGTATCGCCAATGGGCGTGTCGAGCTGGCCGCTGAACCCAGTCAAAACAGCTGGAGCTGGCGTATCGGATCGAGTGACGATGGCGGACGCGGCGGAAACACCAACGGCTTGCTGGAAATCAGCGGCCGACTGGAGCAGGGCGGTGCCGTTTGCGCGCATCGGGTTGCGATTCTGCGCGGCGCCGACATTCGTGGGCCGCTGCATGTCTGGTCCGATGAGGAAATCGACATCGATTCGCGGGCCTCGACCGGTGAGATTATTCGTGAAGACAGGGCTGGCCGTGATTGCGATGACATTTTTCGCGATCATGACCGGGCCTGATCATTATCAACTTCCTTGACGCCGGGGGGCGAACGGAGACTTCAATGTCCATAAGAAAACTCATAATGGCGGTCGGGCTGGCCGCCTTCGCGGCCGCGAATGCTGGCGCACAAGTCATCGGCGGCGATGTCACGATGCATGATATCGACCGTGATGACGATCTGAGCATCTTCGCGGGCGATATCTCGATTTCTGGCCGCATTGGTGGCGATGTCGAGATTTTCGGTGGTGAGATCACGGTTGATGCCTCCATTGGCGAGGATGCCAGGCTTGTCGGCGGCAGCGTCCATCTCAGCGGATCCGTTGTCGGTGATGTCGAGGCCATTGCTGGCAATGTTGAGATCCGCTCTGACATCGCTGGCAATGCTGAATTGGCCGGTGGATTGGTCAATATTTATGGCCCCATTGGCGGCGCGACGAGTGTCGGTGCCGGTGTCATCGAGTTCAACAGCAGCTTTATTGGGCGCGGTGATATTGAAGCTATCGGTGAGGAAATTGTTTTTCGCGGCGTAGCCGAGCAAAACGTCGATTTCACCGGCGAAGACATCATGATTTACGGTCGCATCGACGGTGATCTATCAACCCATGCCGAGCATCTCACCATTGGTCCGAATGCCGTTATCATCGGAAATCTGATGCATCGCGGTCCTGACGCACCTGAAATTTCACCAGAGGCGACGATTACGGGATCGGTGAGTTTTTCGGAGATGGATTTTGAATCGGAATTTCGTCGATTGCATGATCTTGACTTCGACATTGATACCGGACCGCTTCGCTTTGTGTTCGGTGCTGCATTCGTCGTCAGTGCCTTTCTGCTCGGACTATTGGTAATCGCGCTTGCACCGCGCAGCACAGCAAGGATTGCCGGACGTTTCCGGGAAAAGCCTGCCTTGAGCGGCATTATTGGTCTGGCGCTATTCGCGTTCTCACCGATGATTTTTGCGACCCTGTTCGTGTTGCTACTTGTCACGGTGATCGGAATTCCGCTCGCCCTGTTGCTGGCGACCTTGTATTTCCCCTTCCTGTTCCTGGCCTATGCCTTTGGGGCGATCGCAGTGGGTGACATGATCTTCAATCAACGCCGCCGCGAGTTGGGATTTGGAATGCGAGCCCTGTCCTTGCTGGTTGTCTTGTTTGCAGCCGCAGCCATTGGCATGGTTCCCTTCCTGGGTTTCACAGCGGGATTGATCCTGATGTGTATTGGCTTGGGGGCGTGGGCGATGTCATTTGGCAAGTCGGACCGCGAAACGGCGCCGCCAGCAGCGGCGTGATGAAAACCTGTCCATAAAACCTGTTTGACGGTCGGCGCTCCAATTTCGGGGCGTCGACGGTCGGTGGCGCTCGGGCCGGGCCGGTGTAATTCAATCCGGCAGTCGGCAGATGTAATTCGCGTTCCTGCATGGCGGATATGCCTTGAAATCAAGCCATCGCCGAGCCATGTTCGCGCCATCATGGCGACCTTGATCGATACACTGGCTGCGGCCGATGCGCGCGCGGCACGACACCCCGAAAAACAAAAGCGGGCCGACACGCCTGTTTTGCGCAAGCCGGACTGGATTCGGGTTCGAGCACCGGTCGGTGAGACCTATTCAGAAACGCGTAAAATCGTCAAAGACTCAGGCCTGGTGACGGTTTGCGAAGAGGCTGGTTGCCCGAATATCGGTGAATGCTGGGCGCAAAAGCACGCGACCTTCATGATTTTGGGCGATACCTGCACGCGCGCCTGTGCGTTCTGCAATGTAAAAACCGGATTGCCGGCACCCGTTGATCACGACGAAGCGCGGCGTATCGCGGATGCCGTCGTGAAAATGGGTTTGGAGCATGTGGTCATCACCTCGGTGGATCGCGATGATCTTGATGATGGTGGCGCGCAGCATTTTGTCGATGTGATCGAAGCCATTCGCGCTGCCTCGCCGAAAACGACGATCGAGATTTTGACACCGGATTTTCTGCGCAAGCCGGGCGCTGCCGAAACCGTGATTGATGCACGGCCCGACGTCTTCAACCACAATCTTGAAACCGCGCCGCGTTTTTATCTCTCAATCCGGCCCGGCGCGCGATATTTCCATTCGCTGCGCCTGCTCGAGCGCGTCAAGGAACGCGATCCTTCGCAGTTCACAAAGTCCGGCCTGATGGTTGGTCTGGGGGAAACCAAGGAAGAAGTCATGCAGGTCATGGATGACATGCGCTCTGCGGGCATCGATTTCCTGACCATCGGTCAATATCTGCAGCCGACCCGCAAGCATGCCGCTGTCGAGCGTTTCGTGACGCCGCAGGAATTCAAGGCCTATGAAACCATCGCGCGGGCCAAGGGCTTCCTGATGGTTTCTGCCTCGCCCCTGACCCGGTCGAGTTATCATGCGGGCGATGATTTCAAGCAGTTGCGCGCCGCGCGAGAGGCCGAGCTGGCACGCGGATGACGTCGCGGGTCACGGAGCGCCTGCATATCCGACACAGCCCGGATGATATCTATCGCTTGATTGGTGATGTAAGGTCCTATCCGCGTTTTATCAGCCTTATCAGTGCTCTACGGGTCACAGACACGCAAGAAATTGCCAGTGGACGCATCCTTACCGCCGAAGCCGTCGCACGATACAAAATGGTGTCGGAACGGTTTGTAACGCGGGTCACGCTGGACGATGCCGCGCGCACCATCGTCGTTAACCTGATCAAGGGACCGTTCAAATCCCTGGTAAATTGTTGGAAAATCCAGCCCCTCTCGGACGGCTCCAGCCTGGTGGATTTCGATATAAAATTTGAATTTTCAAACCCGATGCTGAACATGCTTTTGAATGCGAACAAGGATCGCGCGATAAGCATGATCATCCGGGCCTTCGAAGCGGAAGCCGACCGACTCTTCACAATTGTCGGGGACGAAAGCGTGGATTTATCAGCCGAGATCAAGACGCTCGACGGCATCGCCTAGAAGGTCAAGCGCGTACATCACTGATGCCTGGCGAACGCCAGCGCGATCAAGACCGTCAAACTGCTTTTTGTGCGCAATGACGGGTTGGCCATCGACTGCCAGGCCGAAAAAGACCAGACCGACCGGTTTTTCGGTATCGTCACTGTTTGGCCCGGCAATACCCGTGATCGATACCGTGATTGACGCGTTGGAGTGTTTGAGGGCGCCGGTCGCCATTTCCTTGGCGACGACGTCGGAAACGGCACCAGGGCCAGGAAAATTCAGATTGACCGCCAACACGCCCAGCATCTCTTCCTTGGCGTCATTTGTGTAAGTGACAAAGCCGCGATCAAAGACAGCAGACGACCCTGATATCGCCGTCAAGGCGCCGCCGAGCAGACCACCTGTACAGCTTTCGGCGACGGCGATTTTGATGCCTTTCTCGCTGGCGCGTGTCACAACATCCTCGGCTTGGGCATAGAGCGCGTCATTGATCATCGCAGTACCGTCACAATGGCTTGGGCGGCGATGCCTTCGCCGCGCCCGGTAAAGCCAAGCCCTTCTGTTGTTGTCGCCTTGATATTGATGCGATCCGGAGAAATCTCCAGCAAGTCGGCGACCCGGGCTTTCATTGCTTCGCGATAGGGTGAAACTTTCGGGCGTTCGCAAATCAGGGTCAAATCAAGAGCCGTTATCTCGGCCCCGCACTCTCGTGCCAGGTTGGACGCATGCTTGAGGAAACAACCGGAGTCCTTGCCCTTCCACTGAGCGTCTATCGGCGGAAAATGCTGGCCGA